>DASZPK010000459.1:0-14122 GCA_035550335.1 Chthoniobacteraceae bacterium
CGCGGTTTTCGCTGTCCGCCGCGAGCGTGCGCACCCAGAGGAACCAGAGAACCCCCATGGCGATCACCAGCATCGCATGAACGGCGCGGCCGGGCTCCGGGTTGTGCGTCCAGAAAAAACCGAGGCCGAAATCCTGCACGAGCATGGTGCGCCATTTCGCCGCGCCAAAAAGTTTCCACGGGGCAAATTCCTTCAGCACGACGAGCGCGGCCCAGAGGATGGCGGCCTGCCTTTCACGCTTGGAAAGCGGCGGCATTTGCGGCTGCACGAAAAACAATCCCGCCGCGAAGAGCGCCACCAGCCCGGTCTGGACCTCCCAGTCCACCGAGCCAAAAAGCAGCGGGGCCGCTGTGACCAGGAGCGCAAAAATCCCAAGGGCCGCCTGGCGTTTCAAGTGCCCCATTTAGTCTTCGCCTTGATGTATACCGTGCGGAAACATTCCGCCAGCCGCTGCAATTCGGCGATGGTTCCCGCGCCCTCGGGCGCGAGCAATATCCACGGCTTGGAGCCGTTGTATTTCACCTCGACGGGCAGATATTTATCGGGCAGGCCCGTGGCATCCTCGATAAAACCGACGCGGCTCAAGGCGTCGCGAAAAATCGTCCAGAATTCCTCGGCATCCTCGCAGCGGTCGATTTCGAGTTCCATGAGTTGGGCTTGCAGGAGCGCATACTGGACGGTGCGCCGCCGGCCAAGCACCCGCTCGACCTGTGCGCCGATGTCCGAGAATGTCTTGACGTATTGAAGATACTTTACGGCAAAAATCGCGAGCAAAAAAACGACCCCGATGGCAATCGGTATCGTGCGCCCTTTGCTCCAGATGATGCTTAGCCCGACCATGCTCAGGACCACGCAAATCCCGTAGAGGCCCAGCACGATCCTCCGCTTGGAAAAACCGAGATTTTCCAGCCGGTGGTGGATGTGCTCGTCGTCCGCGTGGAAAAGCGGGAAGCCGCGGAACGCCCGGCGGAACAACGCCAGGGTCGTATCGAGGATCGGGATGCCCAGGCCGACTACGGTGACCATGAGCACGGCCGCGATGGAGCCTTTGTTCGAGCTCGTGAGCGAAAGCGCCGCGATGCAAAAGCCGATGAGGTACGCGCCGCCGTCCCCGAGGAAGATGCGCGCGGGCGGGAAGTTAAACATCAGAAAACCGAGCAGCGCCCCCGCGAGGGTGAACGCATACCATGCCACCGGCAGTTGCTCCGAAATGGAGGCCACGATGCCCAGCGTCATGGCCATGAACAATCCGAGGCCGCTCGCGAGGCCATCGAAGCCGTCGATCAAGTTCACAATGTTCGGGATCGCGATGAGCCAGAATACCGAAACGAGGTAGCAGCTCACGCCGTGGAGTTCCACGCTCCACCGGGCGCCCGGGTAGGTAACCCGGTCGATGTTCATCCCGAGTTTGTAAAGCAGCGTGGCGATCAGGATCTGGCCGATGAATTTCTTTTTCGCGCCGAGCGGCTTGAGGTCATCCAAAAAACCGAGGCCGAACATCAAAAGCGAGCCGAGGAGTACGGGCCGCCAGTTCAACGCGGTGTCGCCTTTGAGCCAGATGATCGCGCCCAGGCCAAACGTCATCGCAATGACGATGGGCATTCCCCCAAGGCGGGAAATCGGTTCCACATGCCGTTTTCGGTTGGCGTTGGGGTCGTCGAGCCCGATGGCCCGGCTCCGCGAAAAGGCAATAACCCACGGCGTGCCCAGAGTGGACACGAGAAACCCGCACACAAAGAAAACAACAGCTAATATCATCCCAAGTAAGTGCCTAGCACGAAGGATGCCATCAGAGTAGAGCCTTGGGCAAGCGGGAAGCAGTGATACTCTGGCTTATTCCACTGTTTCGGCGGCAGGCAAGGGCTCCGGGGGCAATTCCGCAGTGCTTTCGCCCTCCCTCATCTGCCGCAAGCCCATGTGGATCATCAGCCAAGCCAGCCAGCAGGTGCCGATGACGGACACCACCCAGAGCCCCTGCTCCACCCGTACCAGGCTGAATTTTCCGATCGAAGTCCACAGTAACCCGGAATTCCAGAGTGCTTCGAGCACCGCGACCAAGGCGAAAATCCGCAGGAACGCCGGCTTGAAAAACATCGTGATCGCATACGGTTCGTCCCCCTTCGCCCGCCACAACGCGCCCACGAGGATCGCCACCCAGAGGACGTGGCACAAAGGCACAAAACCGTAGCCCATTTGATTCGCGAGCACGGAGTAAAACATGCTGAGCGTGCTGTCTGCAAACGCGTACGGCATGTAACTGCCGCTCTCAACCCCCGCAATACCGGCCGCGACCGCCGCGCCAGCGAGAAGGCCGTTCAACACCCAGCGATATTGATACCAGCCACGCAGCAACACGACCGCCATCAGCGTCTGCGCCAGGTCCACCAGCAACCCCGCGCAGAGCGTCCCAAGGAAGGTGGGGTTCGTATGCCGCGAGAGAAAAAGCGCCACTGGCAGCGAAATCATCGCGCCGCCGACGATGAGTTTTAAAACCTGGTAAACGGAAATATTACGCGGCGTATTCAGTTCGAAAAAGAGCGCAACGCACGAGAATGGGATAAGGAACGCCGCCCCCAGCATCAGCTCGGGCAGAAACCGCGGGTCGGGAAATTTTTCGTAGCCGAAACAGAGCGCAAACAGCACGAGCCCCCCGAGAATAAGCATGCGCAGGTAAAACCAGGGGCGCGGCAACTCCGTTCCCAACGCGGCGGGGTCCGGTGTGGTCGCGGGCGAGCCGCTGCTGAAAAGCGTGTCGTAATCCGCCCGGGTGCGGTTTTTGAAGACATCGGCGAAAAGATGGGGAATCCTGAATTCCCGCACGGGTTCGATGCGCGTGAGATTGCGGACAAAGTTTCCCTTTTTGCGCGGCGCGCCGTAATCCTCCTCTAAAGGCGGCGGCGTGGAGGAGTGGGGATGTGCTGCAGGCTGCGCAGGCAAAGCGGGAACCGTGGCGGGAATCACCACCGGCCCGCCGCAGGTGGGGCACGAGCCGGTCATGCCCGCAAACGAGGGATCGACCAGGATGTGCTGCCCGCAAGCCGGGCATGCGATCTTGATTTGGGCCGGGGCTTGGGGTTCGAGCGGAGGCGGCGCGGTTTCCGGCGCGGTAGCCGGTCTGGGAGTTTCGCGCGGTTTTGCCACCTCATGCACAAGGGGAGGCGGCCTGCGGATTTGCGGCGGCGACGCAAGTGCGGGAGCGGCGGCAGCTTTCGCAGCGGGTTTTTCCTTCGCCGTCATGATTTCCGAGAGGGGCCGCCATCCGGACTCCCCTTCCAATCGCGCGAAGGTGAGCATCAGAATCTGCCCGGAATCGAGCATTTCACGGAGCGCGTTTTCGTCAAACGGCCCTACGGTTTCGTTGTTTTGGTGAATGAAAACATTCATGTTCCCGGGGGAGGGTGCGATGGGGATTTCTATTGCGTGAGACCTCAAATGTAAAGGCAGCAACTACAGGACGCGTTGACTTGTCGCACGCGTCGCGGAAAATGGTCCCATGCCGGAAGCGCCTGATACCATTGAGGAAGCCGCGGTTTTCTGCCATGCTTTCACGAGCAAGTTGGAGAGCGTCGCCGCGCTCGCGATTTGCCGTTATCCGAAGGACGATGCGTTTTACCTTTTTGCCTGCGACCCGGAATGGAACTGCATCGATGCCAGCCAGCATGCGACTTTCGATGACGCAAAACTCGAGGCTGAACGGAACTGGCCGGAGGTCCGCGAAATGTGGATGCACGGCACGTTGCCGCTCCACAAGCGCGGCTTGATCGAGCGCGTACGCGAGGCATTCAAGGGGGTGCAACTCGGCAATGGCGTAGGATTGTCGGAAGCATGCGCTATCGACGATTATCTGGATGAAGCCACACGCAAAGCCTATCGCGCCGAGGACGAATCCATGGATTGGGAAGCGATCCCTGCGGAAAAATTGTATGATACCATGTGCTTCATGGACGCTGAGGGAATGCGCTTCCACGTCCCCGCATTCATGGTTGCGGAGTTGGAGGGGAAACACGGCCTCGGGGGCATTGCCAGTCATTTCACCGATCCCAATAACGAATATGGCAGGGAGCAATTCGCCCTCTTTTCCCCGCAACAGTGCTCGGTGGTAAGAAATTACTTGTTAATGATTGTTTATACGACAAAACACGCGTCTGACAGGGCGGATATCGAAAAGGCGCTGAGGGAATATTGGACGCCGCAGGAGGGCGAGCCCCCATATCCTCCTTGACTTCGGCTCCCGCAGGCGCAGTTTTTATGCACGGTTCCATGCCAATCGTTTACCAGATCGATTCCCCGAATTGCTTCATTCACACGCGATGCGTGGGGAACATCGCGCTGCAGGACGCCCGGGACCACCTGCTAGCCCTGCAAGCCGACCCGATCTGCCCGGCTTCGCTCAATGTGCTGCTCGATCTCACCGAGACAGTCACGGTGCCGGACAGCGACGACTTGCGGATCATCAGCGACGAAATCGGACGGGTACAGGGCATCCGATTCAATGCGTGCGCGATTTATACCGTGGACGACCACCTTTACGGCATGGCGCGGATGTTCGTGGTGTTTGCACGGAACCGTTTCCAGGCGATGCACGTCTTTCGCACGCTTGATAATGCGCGGCGATGGCTGGACTCGTTCCAGATTTCCGCGGGGCCGGCGCCGCTGGATGGTTAATACACCCAACGGTTGTAAAACAATCACTCGCCCGCGAGCAGGCGGCCCCATTTTTCGATGAGGGTTTGCCGGCCGGTGGCGGCATCGCGGCCTTCCAGTCGCGGCGTTCCGACCTGATGAAGTTTTTGCAACCAATCGGCCACCTGCTCCGCGCTACCGGGCGCGAATACGCCCGCATGCGGCAGCGCGGAGATTTGCCGTGCAATCGCGCCATCGACGGGGCCGATCCACAAAATCGGCCGCGGCAGCGTGCTGGCGAGCGCCAGCTTGCTCGGCCAGAGGAGGCCTTGTGCCTCGGGTTTTTGGGTGATGACGAGCGCGCGGGCGCGCAGCAGCGACGCCTGGAGTTCCGCTTCCCGCACGTAGCCGTTCCAATCGCACTGGCGCAAGCCAAGTTCCGCCGCGCGCGCTTTCGCAAGCGGCCACGACGGCCCGCCGCCTTGGAACAAGAGCCGGATCGGCAGCCCGCGTTTTTCGACCAGCGCCTGGGCTTGGAGCAGTGTCTCCCACTCGTGCGCCCGCCCGAGATTACCCGAATAAATCCATGTCCATTCCGGCGCCGGTTCGATGGGCGCCATGGGGGCGGAGGCGATGAAGGATTGCAGCACCCACGGGGGAATAATCTCCGCCTCGACGCCGTAATTTTTCAGCCGCAGCGCCATATCTTCATCGAGTCCCACGACCAATTTTGCGCGGCGGTATCCCCAGCCCATCAATTTCCCGGTCACGCCAGAGACGAATCCCGCTTTCACTTCGCCGAGCGCGACGGCCAGTTCCGGGTACATATCCATGAGCCAATGGACACTTTTCGCCCGATGCCACGCGGCGATCAATGTGGCCACGACGAGCAGGCATGGCGGCGACGACGCGGAAAAGACGACGTCGGGCCGCCGTGTTTTCAGTCCTTTAAACAACATGCCGCAGAGCGCCGATGCTTCACGCAGCAGCCGGCGGCTGTTTTTTTTCACATTGCGGTAATCCTGCGCCGAGGAGACGTAATCGACCTCGTGCCCTTGCGCTTGCAGCCATTCGCCCAGTTCGTGGAGAAGGATGCCCGTTGGCGCGGAATCGGGCGGGAAATATTGGTTGAGGAAAAGGATGCGCACGCGCGGCGGATCAGGTAAGAGTTTTCACGACCGTCGCCGGGTTCCCGCGCACGAACGACCGCGGCGGCACGCTTTCCATGAGCACGCTCCCCGCGCTCACCACGCTCCCCTCGCCCACCTCGACCCCCATCCCGATGAATGCCTGCGCCGCGATCCACGATCCCGCGTTGATGATGATTGGTTTCGTCTGCAAATCAAATGTGGTGGAGCGAAAATCGTGCGAGCCGGTGCAGAGATAGGCGCGTTGCGAGATGCAGACATTCGAACCCACGGTCACCGGCGCAAGACTCAGGATGGTGGCCTCCTCGCCGATCCAGGCGTGGTCTCCCACCGTAAGCCGCCACGGGAAGGTGATGTTCACATTGGCCCGGACCACCACCCCCTCGCCCACTTTCGCCCCGAACCATCGCAGGAAAAAAACGCGCAATGCCGAGGGCCACGGCCATGGGTTTTGGAAAAAAAGCCCCTTGATGACGACCCATGCCCCCTCCTTCCACCGGGGCGCTCCGCGGTCAAAATGTGCAACAGAGTATCGACTCAGGTCCATGATTGCGGATTTTTGTAGCGAAAACTATGATGGAAATTGCGGTTAAGGCCTAGATGTTGCTATCTCATTTAGCAACATTTAGTTTGGAACCATTAATGATTACATCAACCGCCGTGGATAAGCCGGGAGAGGCCCCCATCGCGCAGGAAATCGTCATTGAAGCCGGGAAGACCGAGCTTCACTACTGGCGCGACCTGTGGCGTTACCGGGAGCTTTTTTATTTCCTGGCGTGGCGCGACATCCTCGTGCGCTACAAACAGACCTCCATCGGCATCGCGTGGGCGGTGCTCCAGCCGCTCTCGATGACCTTCGTGGGTGTCTTCATTTTCCAATACATCGCGAAACTCCACTCCATACCCAATGTGCCGTACGCGGTCATGGTATTGACCGCGCAATTGCCGTGGCAATTTTTCTCGCGCGCGCTTTCCGAGGCGAGTAACAGCCTCATCGTAAACACGAACCTGATCTCGAAAATTTATTTTCCGAGGCTCATCATCCCCGCTGCCTCCGTCATTACGGCGCTCATCGATTTCGCGATCTCCGCCGTGCTGCTTGCGGTGATGATGGCATGCTACCGTTTCATGCCCGACTGGCGGATTGTTGCGGCGCCGTTCTTTCTCCTGCTGGCGATCGGCGGCGCGGTGGGGGCGGGCCTTTGGTTTGCGGCCCTGAATGTCTCCTACCGCGATTTCCGTTATATTGTGCCATTCATCGTGACTATCGGCGCGAGCGTGTCGCCGGTGGCCTTCCCCACGGACGCTGTGCCCGGGCGTTTCCGTTTTCTCTACTCGTTGAATCCGATGGTCGGCGTGATCGATGGATTCCGCTGGTCGCTGCTGAAAGGCAACGCGGAAATTTATCCCCCAGCGCTGGTGGTCTCGGTCGTGGTAATCGGCGCTGTGCTCGTCACGGGCATCCTCTATTTCCGCAAGACCGAAAAACGATTCGCCGACGTTATCTAGCCATGAGCGACACCGTCATCCATATCGAAAACCTCGGCAAGAGCTACCGGCTGCGCCACGAGCAGGAGCGCTACGTGGCCTTGCGCGATGTGATGGCGCGTAAGATCAAGGGTCTGCTGAAGCCAAAATCCAAAACCCAAAATCCGGAATCGGAGGAGTTTTGGGCGGTGAAAGATGTGACCTTCGATGTAAAACGCGGCGACGTGGTCGGCATCATCGGGCGCAATGGCGCGGGCAAATCGACCCTGCTCAAGCTGCTCAGCCGCATCACGGAGCCCACCACCGGGCGCATCCGGCTGAAGGGCACGGTCGCGAGTTTGCTCGAAGTCGGCACCGGGTTTCACCCGGAGCTCACGGGACGCGAAAACATTTATTTAAACGGCGCCATCCTCGGCATGCAGCGCGAGGAAATCCGGCGCAAGTTCGATGAGATCGTCGCGTTCGCGGAGGTCGAGCGGTTCCTCGATACGCCGGTGAAGCGGTATTCCTCCGGCATGTCGGTGCGGCTTGCGTTCGCAGTCGCGGCACACCTCGAGCCGGAAATCCTGGTCGTCGACGAGGTGCTCGCGGTTGGCGATGCGGCGTTTCAAAAACGCTGCATGGGCAAGATGGGCGAGGTCGCGAAAAATGAGGGGCGCACGGTGCTTTTCGTGAGCCACCAGATGGCCGCGGTGGAAAATTTGTGCAAGACCGGCATCCTGCTCGAAAAAGGGCGCGTCGTGGAAACGGGCGCGGCTGGCGACGTGATCCGCAAATACATCACCGGTTTGAGCAAGCTCGCGGAGATTTCGCTCGCCGACCGGACCGACCGCAAGGGGAGCGGCGAGATTCGTTTTACATCCGTTACACTCCAAAACGAAAAACGCGAGACCGTCAGTTCCTTCACCAGCGGCGAAAAATCGATCTTCGTGATGAAATACGAGAATTTCAGCGGCAATGACCTGCGTCAGCTCGACGTGGAGGTGCGCCTGGAAACCTATCGCGGCCACCGGCTCATTCTGCTCAAGAGCGAGCTCTGCGGCGAGGGCTTCCAGTTCATCCCGAAGGACAACGACACGATCGAAATCCACATCGACAAGCTCCCGCTCGCACCCGGCCGCTACACGACCACGCTTTTCACGACGATGAAGGGGGACATCGTCGACTGGGTGAAGGAGGCGTGGTTCTTCGACGTTGAGCCGGGCGATTTCTACGGCACCGGCAGGCTTCCTCCCGAGGACGAAGGCCTCATTTTGACCCAGCACCATTTTCATATCCCCGGCGTGACGGCGGAGAAAGCATCATGAGAGAGAAATTGAAAAAATTTGCGCGTTCGCTGCTCGATCTCGAGGCAAAGTCCCACGGGGCCGTGCCGCCGTCGCCGCTCGTGCTGTCGGAATTTTTCATGAAAGGCGTGCGCAAGGTCCTCGCGCTCACCCCGCCCGCGCACGACCGCCTCACCGGCAAACTCGCAAAGGATGGCGGCAAGCGCATCCGTGACAAGAACCTGCGCCCCTACGCTCCTTCGCCCGCTCATTCCGTGGGCGAATGGTTTTTCAAGGTCGGCCCGGTGATGGGGAAAATTTTCCGCACCGGAGCGGAAGGCGCGCCGCAAAAGCTCTCGAAGGAATTTGCGCAAAAATGGGCAACCTATTGCGGCGTGCAGCACGGGCTGCTGTTGCCGCACGGCACCGACGCGCTGAAAGTCGCGCTCGCGGCCGCGCTCAATCACGATGGCATGGACTACGGCGGCGAGGTGATCGTGCCGAACCTCGGTTTCATCGCGAGCGTGAATTCCGCGCTCGACAAGCGCATTGGCGTGGCGCTCGTCGACGTCGACCCCTCGACGTTGAACATCGATCCGAAACGCGTCGAAGAGGCAATCATCCCGGGTAAAACCCGCGCGATCATGCCGGTCCATCTCTTCGGCCAGCCCGCCGACATGACGGCGTTGCGCGAAATCGCAAAGCGGCACAATCTCGTGATCATCGAGGACGCCGCGCAAGCCCACGGCGCGATCCATGAACTCGGGCGCGCCGGTTCCCTCGGCGATGCGGCGGCGTTCAGTTTCCAATCCTCGAAGAATCTTTCCGCCGGCGAAGGCGGCGCGGTGACGACGAACAATCGCGATCTCTACATCCGCGCCGACTGCATGCACAATGTCGGGCGCGCCCACACCGGCGCGCAGCGTTGGAGCCATGAGACGCTCGGCTGGAACCTGCGCCCGAGCGAATACATCGCCGCCGCATTGCTGCACCGCCTCGATGCACTCGAAGCCGAGCAGGAGACACGCCACAAGCGCTTCAACCTGCTGCGCGAATCGCTCGCCGATGTCACCTGCGTCGAACCGCTCGGAATCGGGCCGGGCGTCGTCCGGCACGGCGTTTACATGTTCGTGCTCCGCTACAAGCCGGAGAATTGCGCGGGCCTGGTGATGGAGGACTTCATGGCCGCTGTGGGCGCGGAGGGGATCCCGATTTACCCCGCCTACACGGAAACGCTTTCGCAGCAGCCCGCGCTGCAAACCGTCGCCGAAAAACACCCGGAATACATCCGCGTGCTTCCCACCCCGGTGGCGGACCAGGCGGTGAAGGAGATCATGTATCTCGCCCACCAGATTTTCCTCGGCCCGGAGAAGGACATGATCGAAATCGCCGCCGCGTTTCGCAAGGTGCAGGCGCATTTCGCCCCCGAAAAATTGGGCGCCAGGTCAGGAAAGGCGGAAGCCGGTTTCGCGAAGGCCGCGCCCGTCCCAGCCACCGCTCCGGTCACGAAGACGGTGCGCTTCGGTATCATCGGCTTCGGCGGCATGGGACGCGAGCACGCCTCGGTGCTCTCCAAACTCGAAGGCGCCAAACTTGTCGGCGTAACCGACCAGCAATCCTCCGCGCAGGCGGCCGCCGCGGAATTCAATTGCGCGTGGTACGATTCCGCGGTGAAATTGATCTCCAGCGGCGACGTCGACGCAGTAGTGATCGCCACTCCGCACTGGCTGCACCCGGAGCTTTCCATCGCTGCCCTCAAGGCCGGCGTGCATGTCATCTGCGAAAAACCGCTGACGGTGACCATCGGGCAATCGGACGCAGTGCTCGAAGCCGCCGCAAAAAGCGACCGCCTCTTTGCTGTGGTCCACCAGAACCGCTTCCACCCCGCTTACCGGAAAGTGAAGGAAATCATGGAAAGCGGCGAGCTCGGCCCGCTCCACCGCGCCGTCATCGTGGAGAGCTACTGGCGCACGGCGGCGTATTTCAAGAGCAGCCCGTGGCGCGGCACATGGAAGGGCGAAGGCGGCGGCGTGCTCCTCAACCAAGCCCCGCACGTGCTCGACCGCTACGCATGGCTTTGCGGGATGCCTGCGAGCCTCATGGCGTTTTGTGATACGACGTTGCACACGATTGAAGTCGAGGACACCGCGAGCGCCGTCCTCCGTCATGCCAACGGCGCGCACGGCCACCTCCACATCAGCACAACCGAGGAGCCGCATGTCTCGCGCGTCTCGATCTCATGCGACCAGGGGCGCATCATCGTCGAGAACGACCGCGTCACCGTCACGAAGCTCGAAAAATCGATCAGCGACCGCACGGTCAACGACCCGAACCTCTGGGCCTCCATCGGCGGGCGCACACGCGAGTATCTCCTCTCGCAATCCGATTCGATGGCGAAGCTGCTCACCGCGTTCTACGAAAATTTCATCGCCGCCATCGAGGGCCGGGAGCCGCTCGCCACGCCCGCGCAGGAAGGCCGCAATACCGTGGAACTGGCGAATGCCATGGTGCTCAGTTCCGCGCTCGGGCGAGAAATCAAGCTTCCGCTCGACCGCAAACAATATTCCGATTTCATCGAGGCCAGGCTCGCCGCCGCCACCCCGCGCAATCCCGCCGGTGCCATACCGTGAGCCCGCTCGTCACCATCGGCATCCCCTGCTACAACGCCGCGCGCTGGATCAAGGCTGCCGTGGACAGCGCGCTCGCGCAAACGTGGCCCGCGAAGGAAATCATCGTGGTGGACGATGGTTCGACCGACGGCTCGCGCGACATCCTGAAAAATTACGGCGACGCCATCCGCGTGATTTTCGCCGACCACCGCGGCTCGAACCCGGCCCGCAACGAAATCCTCCGCGCGTCGAAAGGCGAATGGATTCAATATCTCGACGCCGACGATTTTTTGCTGCCTGAAAAAATCACGAAACAATTCTCGGAAACTGACGGCGGCGCGGATTGCGACGTGATTTACAGCCCCGTTTGGATCGACCAGAACAACGAGCGCCGCGCCAGTGCGCTCGATGCGAGTCTCGATGTTTATTGCCAATGGCTCGCGTGGGAGTTGCCGCAAACGGGCGGCTGTCTCTGGCGCAAATCGACGCTGGAAAAGCTCCACGGCTGGAACGAGCAGATACCCTGCTGCCAGGAACACGAACTCTACCTGCGCGCGCTCAAGGCGGGAATGCGCTTCCGCCTCGCGCCCTCCCCAAACGCCGTTTATCGCATCTGGTCGGACGAAACGCTCTGCCGCCGGGACCCGCGGCTCGTCACGAAGGTGAAGACCCAATTGATCGACGACATGCGCTCGTGGATGGAGTTGCACGACCTCTGGACACCCGCCTCGCTCGCCGTGGCCGGGCAGGCGTGCTTCGAATTGAGCCGCTCGATAGCGCGTGATAACTTGATGGAAGCTGACACTTATCACCAGCAACGGCGCGAGGTTGGGCTCATCGCCGCGCGGGGGCCTGCCGCGCCCGCGTCCTATCGCTTTGTTTACAAAATCGCCGGGTTCAAATCGGCGGAACGCGTGGCGCGCGCCATACGGGGATTTCGCAAAAGGAAATGAGCGGGACCGCCAATCCTCACGTGCTGATGCTCACGACCATCTACTCCGCGCACGCGGGTAAATCGGGCTACGGCCGCCTCGCGCAATATGTGCCCGGCGCGGAGATCCTCACCTCCGAACGCGCGGAGCCGAAGGGCGGACCCGGGCTGTTTTTTTCCCGCGTGGCGCGGAAGTTTGCGTTCTCGCGCTGGTATCTCGCGGGGAGCGCAAAGCTGGAATGGAAGGCCGCGCGCCGGGTTTGGAGCGGTTTCGACGGCGTGGTGCATGCGATGTGGGCGGACCATGACCTCGGTTACCTCGACCTTGTCCTTAATAAAAAGCGCCACAGGTTCTGCGGCACGTTTCACAATTGCCCGGACGATTTCAAACACACGCTGCGCTTTCCGAAGCGGCTCCGGAATTTCGACGCCGTGGTCCTGATGAGCGAAACACAGCGCACATTTTTCCGCGAGGCGGGGGTGCCGAACGACAGGATCCATGTAGTGCTGCACGGCGTGGATACGGACTATTTTGCGCCCGCTCCCCCGGCGCAGCCCTCGCCCGAATTCACGGTGATCTCGGTGGGAGGATTCCGCCGGAATTTCCCGTTGTTACACAAAGTATGCGAACTGCTTGGCAACGCGCGGAATATCCGCTTTAAGATCGTCGCGCCGGAATCCCGGCGCGCCATGTTTTCCGACTTTCCCAATGTCGAATTCCAGAGCGGCCTCGACGATGCCGCGCTGCTCGCCGCGTACCAATCGGCCTCGTGCCTGCTCCACACGGCGGAAAACGCCACCGCGAACAATGCGCTGCTCGAGGCGATGGCCTGCGGCCTGCCGGTGGTCGCCGAGCACGTGGGCGGAATCCCCGAATACGTGAACGCGGAATGCGCCCTGCTCGTGGAGCCGGGCAACGAAAGCACGCTCGCCGGCGCGATCAGGGAACTCTCGAAATCCCCCTCGCTTCACGCCTCGATGCGCCTCGAGGCCCGGAAACACGCGGAGACACTCGCATGGCCGCTGGTGGCGCAACGGATGATGGAGGTCTACAAAAACCTGTGAGCCTCACCTGCGCCATCATGATCACCACGCGCAATCGCCTGGAAAATTTGCGCCAGACGCTGGAGGTGCTTCAACGCCTCGCCCCGCCCGCGGACGAAATCATGGTCTGTGCGGACGGCTGCACCGACGGCACGGCGGATTTCATCAGGACTCTCCCGGGCGTGCGGCTACTGGTCAACGAGCAGGGCATCGGCTCCATCGCCTCGCGCGACCGGATGGTGCGTCAAACGCAGTGTGACATCATCCTGAGCTTCGACGACGACAGCCAGCCGATCGAAAGCGATTTTGTGAAAGGCGTCCGCGATCTGTTTGAAAAACACCCGCGGCTCGCCGTCGCCGCGTACCCGCAATTGAGCGACGAATTCCCCGACAGCCTCACGCGGACCAATTTCGGGCCGGCGTATTTCATCGGGTCGTACGCGAGCTCGGCGGCATCCATCCGCCGCAGCGCGTACCTGGAGGTGGGCGGATATTCCCCGCTGTTTTACCATGTTTACGAGGAGCCCGATTTCACCCTGCGCTGCGTGGCCGCAGGGTGGCAGGTGAAATTCGAGACCTCGCTGCATGTGCGGCACTATTACTCCGGCTTGCAGCGCAACGAGATGCGTGTCCACCATTTCCAGGCGCGCAACGAATTCTGGAGCGTGCTCATCAACTGCCCCGCGCCCTATGTGTTTGCGGTCGCCCTCTTCCGCGTGGTGCGGCAGTTGAATTACGCCCGGAAACGCGGCCTCGATTGGCTCGCGCGCGAACCGTCGTGGTGGATGAGCTGCGTCAGCGGGCTGCCGGGGTGTTTCGCCCACAGAAAGCCGCTTCCCTGGAAAAGCTATTTGCGCTGGATGCAGTTGCTCCGCACCCCGATTGCGACGGAGGAGGAATGGAACCGGCGGTTCGGCGCATGAAAACCATGTTTGCCGTCTCCCAGCTCGGCGCGCGGATGCACTACGCGGTGCCGCGCATTTTTCATTCGGCGGGGATGCTCGATCGCTTTTT
>DASZPK010000460.1:0-1803 GCA_035550335.1 Chthoniobacteraceae bacterium
GATGGCTGGCGTCTGTTGATTCCGCCACGGCGCGGGCGTACTGTCCCGCAGGAAGATTCAAACAAAAGGAGTACCCATGATTGAGATCATCCCCGAATTGCCCGACAACATCGTGGCCGCGAAGGCCCACGGCAAAATCACCGCGGAGGATTACAAAAAGACATTCATCCCTGTGATCGAGCAGAAGCTTGCCGCACACAAAAAAATCCGCCTGCTTTACCAGCTCGGCGACGATTTTTCCGGCTACAGCCTCGCTGCCGTTTTCCAGGACGCCAAAGTCGGCCTCGCGCACTGGAACGGTTTCGATAAAATAGCCGTCGTGACGGACGTGCATTGGGTCGCCGATGCCTGCAAATTTTTCGGCGCGTTCATCCCCTGCCCGGTGATGGTTTTCCCGAACGCCAAGCTCGACGAGGCCAAGGCGTGGATCGAGGGTTGAGGCGGAAGGAATCCCGCGCGCGCGGTTATTTGATCTGCTCCCGCTGCCCGAGATGCTTCGGCGCCGTGCGCAGGATGTAGAGGTCGAGGATCACTTTCACCCGCGCCAGCCATTCGCGGACGTGTGAGCCGATGGCGCTCTTGAATTGCACATCGGGCGCGGCGAACGCGATGGCGTCGATGTCGTAGTGGCGCGCGATGAGCAGGGCGCGCGCATCGTGGTCGGTCTGGGAAATGATGGTGAATTTGTCCGCGCCGAAGATTTTTTTCGCGCGCACGATGGAATCGAGCGTGCGCAGGCCGGCGTAATCGAGGGTGATGGCGCTGTCCGGCACGCCCTTGGCGATGAGCGCCTTGCGCATGTCCTCCGGCTCGTTGTAGCCCGCGGTGCGGTTGTCGCCGCTCACCAGCAGATGTTTCACCTTGCCGGCCTTGTATAGCTCCGCGGCCGCCTCGATCCGGCCCTTGAAATAGAGATTGTCGCGGCCATCGGGCAGCTTCGCGCTCGAGCCGAGCACCAAGCCCACTTCGCGCGCCGGGATGGATTCGACGGAAGTATAGATGCCATGCGCCCCGGCTTCCTTCACGAACCATTGGCACAAAAGGAAAATGCCGAAACCGATCACGAGCAGGACGATGACGATGAGCTTTGTAAAACAACGGAAGAGGCGGAACATGATGGTAAATGACGAAGGCGGAAAAGGAATATTCAAACAAGCCACTCTCGTTCCCAAGCTCCAGCTTGGGCACGCACTTGTCTTGGAAGCTCCAGCTTCCCCGGGGAGGGCGCGCACATCAAGAAAACACGCCGTGACCTCGAAGCTGGAGCTTCGCAGACAAGTGCGTGCCCAGGCTGGAGCCTGGGCACGAGGGACGCGGTGACTATTGCGCCGCGATCATCCCGCTCTGGCGCGCGTAATTGAAGATGCCGCCGGCATCGATCACGGGGCGCACTTCGCCCAATGGCTTGAGCTGGTAGGTGACGCCGTTGGCGGTGAGCGTGTCGTTGTCGAAATCGAGCGTGGCTTCGTCGCCCGTCTTGAGCACGTCGCACAGGCGCTCCTTCGCGTCGTACGGGTAGAGCTCGCCGGTGGCGACGCAGTTGCGGAAAAAGATGCGCGCGAAACTCTCGGCGACCACCGCCTGCACGCCAGCCGCGCCTAGCGCGATGGGGGCATGCTCGCGCGAGCTGCCGCAGCCGTAGTTGCGCCCCGCGATCACGATCTGGTAGGGCGTTTTGTTTTCGCCCGGCGGGACGAATTTCACGGGATACTGGTCGTCGGGCAGGCCGATCATCGCGTAGGCGCCGAGTTTCTCATACTCCTCGGGGATGGTGGGGACGAGCGTGAGGTATTGCGCGGGGAT
>DASZPK010000461.1:0-1946 GCA_035550335.1 Chthoniobacteraceae bacterium
GCACCGTGCGCGCAAAGCACCTCTACCGTTGCCCCGAATGCAAGCAGGACATCCACCGCGTGCGCCCCTTCCGCAAACGCGTCGCATGCCTCGCCTGCTGCCGCGCCCACAACCGCGGAAAATACGCCGAAAAATTCCGCCTCGTGAAAATGCCCCTCGGTAAATGATGGCGGCGCGTTTCTTCCAGCCCCGGAGGGGCAACGGAAATTAGCCGGGGGTGAGAACCCCCGGTTAAACAACCGAAAACAACCAAGAGCCCTGAAAGGGCGACGGAAAGGACGCTATGCAAAACCCCGGCTTCATTGCCCCTTCGGCTTAGGCGGCGGCACAGGCAGTAACTGCCACGACGTGCGCCACCCCTCCAGCGGCACCATGAAAAACGGATTCCCCATCACGCTCGCATCCCGCGCCCACGCCGGCACCGGCGAGAGCTTGATCGAAAACGCATTCTGCGCCGTGTCACCCTCGATTTTCCATTTCGCCCCAGGTATCACTACCGACGACTGGTCGCCCAGGTCGCCCGATTTTCCCGCCTGCATCTGCGCGCGCGCGTAACGGATCACCGCCGCCTGCTCGCGAATCAGCAGCACGAAATTCACCCGCAGCCACGCGTGCGACCAATTCGGCTCGTACGGATTGAGATGCGCGAGATTTGAAGCGTCCATCTCCTCCGTGCCGAGGTCCGCGCCGGCAAGGTCGGCTGCTTTGCCCGAAATCCGAACCAGGTCCGCCTGGTAAATGCACGCCTGGCTGCAATACACGCTCCCCAGCGAATCGCAAAAAAACGGGTAAGATTTTTTCCCGAGCCATTCCGGCAGCGGCTGCACCGGCCAGAGCCTGCGAATATCCACGCCCGCATCGCGCGGATCGTTGCGCCCCGCCTCAACATCGTGCATCAAACGCCACGCCTCCCATTGCACCGTGCGGGCGAATTGCCTGCGGCTCATCGCCACGTCCTGCGTGAGCCGCTGCATGTCATCCGGCGCGGCGGGCAGCCGCGCGAGCACCGGCGCGTATTGCGCCTCGATGCCGAGGTAAATCATGTTCGACGCCATGATTGGCTGCTCGCCCAGGTTTTGCACCATCCGCCTCCCCGCCGCGATCGCATCCGCGGCCCCCTTTGTGTCATTTTTTTGGATGCGATGATACGCATCCGAGCAAATCAATTCCGCCACCTTGCGCATCGCATCGAGGTTCGGCATCCGCGCCATCGAGCCCTCCTCAGGGTTGCAACTCCACACCGGCGCGTCGCCTTGCAGCAGCCCTTGGTAGAGCCGGTTGAAATCCTCCGCATGCCCGTCAAGCCACGCCGAAGCCTTCGGCACATTCTTGACCATGTCCCCCGGGATATTGACCGTGCTCACATACAAATCCATCAGCTCCGGCGGCGTCTGGATCGTCTTCGTGTCACCCGCGGTCTTGTAAAGCGAAGTGACGCCAAATGGTTTGAGGTTCGCCGCAAGGTCGCGCAGCGCCGCGTTTTCCTGCACCGGTACCAGGCTCGTCTCAAACTCCGGCATCGGCCGCCCCGCATCCGCCCAGCTCTGGAGCGCGAGGCGTCGCTGCGGCTCGACCACTTTCTTCAACACGAAAAAATACGCGCCGATCGCCAGGCCCGCCAAACACACCGCCGCAATCGGAATATCAGGCAACCAGCCGAACCCCGCCGATCTCAACCCGCGGATGAACGCAATCACCAGCGCCGCCACGGGTAGGAGCCCCGCCGCAAGCACCAGCACCCGGTCCCCCGCGACATCCGCAACCTCCAGCCGCCCCTGCAACAACACCGCCGTCAGCGCCACACCCGCAAGCGCGCCAATCCAAAAAATCACGCGAGCCATCCGTCCCGCCCGCAACCCTTGCCAGGCGCAAAGCACCGCCACGGAAGGCAGCGTCCAGGCAAGCAGCCAATGCCACGTCGGCGACTCCGGATCCCGTGCTGGATT
>DASZPK010000462.1:0-5914 GCA_035550335.1 Chthoniobacteraceae bacterium
CATCCAACTCCAGGATGACGCCCCCGCCGACAAGGCGGCTCCGGCGCCTTCCGCTTCCCCGGCAGCGACCACCACACCCGCGACGAAGCCATGAGGTCCCTTCCCCTCGCCACCGATTATCCCGGCGGCGCGGGAGCCGTGTTTTGCGCGTTTCTCTGGGTGGTGACCGTGTTCCCCGCGATTCTGCTTACGTTCGCGGCGTGGGGTACCGTCCTCATCTCGAAATCGATCCCGAAAGCCGTCGTCGGCCTCGCAAAATTCGCCACCGGCGTAGCCGCCATTTCGCTAGGTGCGTACCTCGCCGGCATCTGCTTCGAATCATACGATTACCTCGTGCTTCGCGAGGAGCCGGAGACTTTTCTGCACAACCTGGAAGCCAGCAAAGGCGGCGCCATGGCGCTGATGATCCTGCTTTTTCTCACGGCGCTCACCGCCTATTTTCACGCGAAACAGAAATTCGCATCGTCATGAGCGAAACGGAACCACTTCAAGACAGCGCTTCATTCGCGAGCGATCACCCAGACGATGACGAATGGGATGAAAATGACAATATCATCACTCCGGGCGGATTCGCTATAACCATATCCCTGATAAAGATACTCCGGTCTGCCGGAATTTATACAAGCCCTCCACAGCCGCACGAAGATCATGCTTGGGTTTTCGATGCGAAATGGCAAAACATCAGCATTGAGTGTATGATCCAACCCGGGTGGTTGCTATTGACAATCCCTCATGGCGGGTTCTTTTTTTCGAGAAAGAATAGGCGCCAATTCCATATCGAGGTCTTGAAAGCCCTAAGAAACGGAATGAATGCAAGCAAAGGATTCTCGGATGTTATCTGGGGTACGCGCGAAGAACTAGCCGCCCAAGGTAAACTCTAGCTTATTCGAAATTGCACCGGAGAAATCCGGACGACGGCGCAAAAAAATCGCGCTACGTTGCCCGCATGACGTTGAGTCCCGAAACCGCAGCACCACCACCGCCGGCCAAATCCCGCCAGTCGCGTCTCTCGCCCGCGCAGATGTACCAGCGCTTCCTGGCCAGCGACGCCTCGTTCAACGGGCGGTTTTTCACCGGGGTGCTCTCGACGGGAATCTACTGCCTCCCCTCGTGCCGCGCGCGCAAACCGTTGCGCAAAAACATCCGCTTCTTCCCGACCGTTGAGGAAGCGCGCGGGGCCGGTCTCCGCCCCTGCCGCAAATGCCACCCCGATGATTTCGCGCGCGGGGCCGATCCCGTGCTGGAATCCATCGAGACGCTCGTCGCCGAGGTGCGCGCAAACCCCGCCGCGTTCCCCGACGCCCGCGCGATGGTGAAACGCTCCGGCTTCGGCGCGACGCGTCTTTTCGAGCTGGTGCGCCTGCATTACCACGCCACACCCGCCGACCTGCTCCTGCGCGCGCGGCTGGAAAAAGTGAAACGCGACCTGCTCGCAACCAAGGCTACACTCGCCTCCATCGCGCTCGAAGCCGGCTTCGATTCCCTCTCCGCGCTGCACGAGAATTTCCGCAGGCTCAACGGACTCACCCCCGCCGCCTACCGCGAATTGCGCAAGGGCCGCTCATTCGAAATCACGCTCCCCGACGGCTACCACATGGGCTACCTGCGCCGCGCGCTCTCCCGCGACCCGCACAGCGCCAGCGAACGCTTTGAAAACGATGTTTATACATCCGCCATCCTCCTCGAAGGCGCGCCCGCCATGCTCGAGCTGCGCCTCTCGCCCGGCCGCGTCGAGGTCTCCGTGGAAGGCCGCGCCGGCTCCCTGCCCGCGGCCCACGCCATGGTCGCCGGCATCCTCGGCCTCGACCAGGACGCCGCCGCATTCGCCCGCCTTGCCAAGCGCCTCGGCCTCGCGCGCCTCGTCGCGGGACACGAAGGCATGCGCATCAGTCTCGCCCACTCGGCGTTCGAGGGCCTGCTCTGGGCGATCATCGGCCAGCAGATCAATTTCCCCTTCGCCTGCATCCTCAAAAGCCGCCTCGCCAAATTCGCCGGCGCGCCCATGCCCAGCGGACTCCACGCCCCTCCCACGCCTGCCGCCATCGCCGCACTCGACCCGAAAGAGCTCCTCCCGCTGCAATTCTCGCGGCAAAAATCCGGCTACCTCGTCGCCGCCGCCCGCCTTGTTGCCGAAGGCAAACTCGACCTCGAAGCATTGCGCGCCATGTCCGCCACGCGCGCCGAGCGCACTCTGCTCGCCCTGCACGGCCTCGGCCCATGGTCGGTGAATTACGTCATGATGCGCGCCCTCGGTTTTGCCGATTGCGTCCCGCTCGGCGACACCGGCGTCACCAGCGGCCTGCAAGCCCTCCTCAAGCTCGAAGTGCGACCCGACGTCGATGCGACGCGCCGCCTCATGTCCGTCTTCTCCCCGCATCGCAGTCTCGCCACAGCCCACCTCTGGCAATTCCAAAAACCAATCCCCGCATGAAATACCTCCACGACACCTTCCCCACTCCCTTTGGCGATTTCTCCATCGTTCTCGACGAAAACGGCGCAATCGCGGCGAACGCCTTCGGCAACTTCGCCGTCCTGAAAAAATGGGACCCCGAATTGCAGGCCACCCGCGATCCCTCCGCCCTGCGCGAAGCACGCGAACAAATGCTCGCCTATTTCTCCGGCGACCTCCGCAAATTCACCCTCCCCCTCGCGCCAAAGGGCACCGCATTCCAGCAGCGCGTCTGGTCGGCCTTGCGCCACATCCCCTACGGCGCGACGCGTTCCTACGGCGAGATCGCCGCCGAAATTGGCAACCCGAAAGCCTCCCGCGCAGTCGGCGCCGCCAACGGCTCCAATCCCATCTGCGTCATCGTCCCCTGCCACCGCGTCATCGGCTCCGACGGTTCGCTCACCGGCTTCGCCTACGGCGAGAAGCTGAAACGCCGCCTGCTCGAACTCGAAGGCGCGCTGCTCAGAATTTGAACGCAAAGAACACCGCCCCGACGATCAGGGCATACGACACGAGGTAATTCCACTTCAGCCCCGTCCCGAAAAGCGCGTAAGCCACGACCGTAAACACCACCAGCGTGATGCACTCCTGCAGCACCTTGAGCTGCGTCACGCTCCATTCATTCGAGCCGATCCGGTTCGCAGGCACCTGGAAGATGTATTCAAACAACGCGATGCCCCAGCTCGCGAGGATCACGATCCAGAGCGGCTGGTTCTTGAATTTCAAATGCCCGTACCAGGCGAGGTTCATGAAGGTGTTGGAAATCGTGAGCAGCAGGATGGTTTTCATAGGGCTAAAAGCAAATCGAGTTTCGATAGATATGGGACGCAACTAATCCTTGCACCAGCAGGAAATGACCGCTACTTGAGATGAAAATGTCCCGCTTGTTTCCCGGCCGCCCCGCCATCTTTCCCACGCTTCTGCTTTTCCTTTTCTGCGCCGCAGCCCTTCCCGCCAGCCTGCTCGCCGACGACAAAAACAAGACGCCGCAGGATGTCTTCGACGGCATGCAAAAAAGCTTCAAACCGGAAGCCGCGAAAGGCATCCACGCCAGCTACCAATGGAACATCAGCGGACCCGACGGCGGCACCTGGTTCATCGAGATCGACGACGGCAAATGCAAAATGGGCAAAGGCACCACGCCGAACCCCGACGTCACCTTCACCGTGAGCGACAAGGATTGGGTCGCGATTTCCAACAACGACCTCACCGGCACCTGGGCCTTCATCACCGGCCGCCTGAAAATCAAGGGCCCCCAAAGCATCGCGAAGAAACTCGACGCGATGTTCCCGTAAGGAGAATTCACCCCGGTAATTCTTCAAGCTTGCTTGGCGGGAGTCATTTTGAATCCCGCGTAGGTAGCCGCGCTAATCCCCAGCAGCCCGAGTAATGTGGTGTCAAAATCGGGCATGGCAAAATTATTCCTAACATCGATCATAAAAGCGACCCCGAGGATCAGGTTCCACACCAGTAATTGAAAGCGATGAAACCCTACTGTGTTTTCATCGGACAGAATATCAAATATAAAGGCGCCGACGCCTCTCCTGAATCCCTTGGGTCTATTTTGAGCGTTTATCGTTTTCATGGCATTGCCATTTGCAACTGGCGCAGGGACGGCCGGGTTAGGCGGGGCGGCTGCAGGCTGGGTGTTGTTATCCGTAAGTGATTGATTGATTTTTCCGGCCACAGCGCCCCCGAGCGCCGTCAAGGAACCGATGCCGACGAGTGCCAATGCAGTCTGGTTTAGCGAGTTGCGCGAGCCGGTTACGATCAACAGGAAAAGCCAGCTTCCCAGAACGATAAAAAACCACCAGGCAAGCTGGAGTCGGGAAAGACTGAACACGCATTTACTGTCGCGGAGGGGGCCATCGGGATCACGAAGTAAATTTGGCATGCCGGCAAAAACGATGAAACCCACCAAGGCCAGCAGGTAGATACCAAGAAACAGCCCCGCGGTAACCTTGGAGTATATCCGGTACGAGAATCCGGACTGGGACTGCAAATCAGCGCCTTCGGTTTCCAACATGGTGGGCAGGGTGTTGACCGTGTCCTTGTAGTCAAAGCCGAGTGTGATGCTTACAGCGCGCGTGTCCCCATGAACATTTTTAAGTTTTGCCCATTCGGTCGCATCGTCGGGATCATTTTTAATCACAAACGTAAACGTGAACGTGCCGTCGCCCTGTTGTTTTACAGCCGGATCCTCCGCGACAATATGCCGCAGCCTCGCCGGCCCAAGCACAAGATAAAGCTTTTGTTCAACCTGCCGGGTCATCACATTGACCCCGTGACACGCTTTTTCGCGAACGGCGGAGGCGCTTGGAGGCGGATTGCCTGGCGGCGCGGGATTGGCAGGCGCAGGCGGGTTGCCAACTGCAGGTGGCGCTTTACCCGGCGCCGGGGGCGTGGGATGAAACAATTCGTCCATCGAAAGCCCCGAAATAAGATCCATGCCATCCTTGTCAAACCAGTTGTCGTTCGGGATGCGCTTTTCCTTCAGCTCATCGTAAAGCCACCCGTCGAGATCGCGAACTGTGATAACCAACCGGTCGCCCAAATCGATGATTTTCGCCTCGGACCCGGGTTTTACGTGCCCATTTTCGTCCTGCAGTTCGGCTTTGATGACACCTTGAAACGTGTTTGGATCGACATCGGTCGTGGTCGCATGAAGGCTGGGCGCACCGGCAAAATGCAAAAGGAAAATCGCCGGCCACAGCAGGGCTTTTGTTCTCATTTTTTATCTCCGAAGTTTGGGTTATGGCTCGACGTATCGTTTCTGGTCGGAGGCCGGGTGGCAATAGGTGAAATCCCCCGGATTATGCGGGGAAAACCACTCAATTTGCACAGCGCCTCCTGCTTTCGGGGTTGAACAAAGCGGACACCCCGCATAAACTCGCGCCATGCTCGCCACCCAAAAAATCATCGACGCATTGAACGAACAGGTCGGCATGGAAATGTCGGCCTCCGTGAAATACGATTCCATCGCCTCGCATTTCGCCTCCGAGGGGCTGCCCCGCCTCGCAGGGTTCTTTTTCAAGCAGGCCACCGAGGAGCGCATGCACGCCCACAAGTTCATCAAGTACATCCTGGACACCGGCGGGCGCGTGGAAATCCCGGAGATCCCGAAGCCGCCGCACCGCTTCAAATTCGCGAAGGACGCCGTGAAAATGGCGCTCGATGGCGAATACGAGGTCACCAGGGCGATCCACAATATCATGGATGCCGCCATCGCGGAGAAGGACTACTCCACCGCGACTTTCCTCCAGTGGTTCATCAGCGAACAGGTCGAGGAGGTTGCCACCATGGACCAGCTCCTCAAGATCGTCGAGCGCGCCGGCGAGAGCGGGCTGCTCGTGGTCGAGGATTATGTCGCCGGCGGCGGCGGGCCCAAGGCGGAAGGAGCGATGCCATGAGCGGCGCCGACCAATCCGTGCGCACCACGCGCGATGTACAAGTGCTCCGCATCCC
>DASZPK010000463.1:0-4146 GCA_035550335.1 Chthoniobacteraceae bacterium
GAGGCGCGGCGATGTCCTTTTGTGCCCAGATTACTGGCGATCGATCCTGCCAGGCTCATGATGACCACCACCAACTGCGGCTCGCGTGTGGAACATCTCGATGCCGAACGGGCCCGGGAGCTTTTCGCCGAACTGGAAGCCTACGGCGTGCGCCACGATGATCCCGATATGCGCAATGTGACCTACCGGCAAACGGATGGCCGTTTTTGCCTGATCGACTTTGAACTGGCCACGATCCTTCCGCCGCCCTCCGCGGCGACCATGCCCCCGCCGCCGTCCTCCTCTTGATGAACAAACCCGACCCCGCCAACCCCCGCACCCTCCACTGGTCCGGCCTTTCGGCCCTCGGCAGGCGTCTCGAAAACGAAGACGCCTTCCTCGGCCTTCGCTTCAACCACCAGGACATCCAACTGCTCGGCAAGACCGGCGCGGAATCCACGGCGAACGCCGATTTTGTTTTCGCGGTGAGCGACGGGATGGGCGGCCACCACGCGGGCGAGTTTGCCAGCCGCGTCGCCGTGGACCGGATCACAAAATTGATGCCACAGTCGTTTAAACAATCGGCGCTCGGCATGCAGACCGGCTTCGGGGATATTTTTGAGGAACTGTTCGACCAGATCCATCGCTCGCTTTCCTTCCTCGCGAGCGACCCCGATTGCGCCGGCATGGGGGCCACGCTCAGCCTCTGCTGGTTCACGCCGGGATGGATGTATTTCGCGCACATCGGCGACAGCCGCATCTACTATCTGCCGCGTGAGGGGGGCTTGAAGCAACTCACGGAGGACGACACGCACGTCGGCTGGCTTTTCCGCAAGGGCGAGATCAACGAGCGCGAGGCGCGCGACCATCCCCGCCGCAAGATCCTGCAAAAGGCGCTCGGCGCCGGGCATCAGTTTGTCGACCCGCAAGTCGGCTCCGTCGCCTACGAAAAAGGCGACCTGTTTTTGCTCTGCACCGATGGCGTGATCGAGGGATTGTTCGACGACCAGTTGCTCAACCTGCTGCGCTCGCCCGACCCCGCGCAGTCCGCAAAAAACCACGCGCAGCGCATTGTGGACGAAGCCGTGCAGAATAGCGGCAGGGACAACACCACGGCGCTGGTGGTGGAAATCGTGTGAGGAAAGAACCCCTTTTTCGAAGATTATCCCTATGATTAAAAAATCCCGACTCCAACTAATATTGGTTTTGCTGTTCCTCTGCATTTCCGCCGCCTACGCCCAGACACAGCGTAATAATGAACTCCAAAAAATATGCGGTGGTCCCTACACCGACCTTTCGGATGCCTCACGACAGGCCGCATCCAAATATATCTCAAATTGGATCGGGGCATTTCGCACCTTGGGGGAACAGGGCTTGAAAGACAGCAAACGTTTGCAGGAAATGCATCAAAAGGAATTTCTCCCGCTTCTGCTCCCATTTGAAAAAGGAACACCTTCCGAACAAAAAGTGTTTATTGCAGGACAGGAGGTTTTCAAAACAATGCTGTATGTAAGCGATAATCTCGCGAACGACGGCCCTTGGAACGACAAGAAAAGGAATTTGTTAATCCGGCAGCCGGGAAAGCCGGCGAGCGTTGAAAAGCTTGCCCAAGGAGTCGGAGAGTTGTTCGTGGAGTTTTTTCAGATTGTAAACCCCAAGGCCGTTGAAGAGCACATGAAAAGCCTGGATGAATCGGCCAGGACGGAAATGATCAACTTTTCCTTCGGCAAGTAGCAAGTTGAACGTTACTTCTGGCGTTGAAAGATTTTCAGGAAGAAAACGGCGGCCACCAAATAACACAGGACCGCAGCCAGTGAAATAAGACCCGTGTAGACGTATCGGAGAACGGGGTTGGCGGTCTTTTGAAACACGGTCATGTTGATTCCCCACGCCGCACCGCCGATCAAACCGCCAATCGCTCCGCCTACGGCCACGAGCCCGATCGGCCAGCCGATCCAGATATACTGATACCAAGCAAACTTGGGTTTCGGCGACGGAGGTGGTGTGAGTGCGGGTTCGTCGTTCACGGGTGACCTCATTGCTCATCGTGCTTCGGGCTGTACTGACTCACGGCCCGGTCGCGGTACGCCGCCCATTGGGAAAAACTATGCTGAGCGGATTCAGGCGCGAAAAACTCGCCCGTCTGGCAGTCGAAGGCGCGAAGTCCCAAGTGCTTGAGCAGGCCATCGATCACCGGCACCACCCGCCCGCTGCCACAAACTCGCAATCCGATGCTTCCGCAGATCTCGTCAGAATGAAGATTGAACTCAATTACGTAATCTCCGCGAACGAAGGTTCCGTATTGTTTGCCTCGAAACTCAGCATCCGGCAGGTACTGGCGGATACGGGAGATCAACTCTTCGCGCGTACCGAGCGGTCTGGCATCACCTTGGATATCATCGACGGTCTTCACCTCCGGTGGGTAATCCAGAATGACGAGGTCCCAACTCATCCTGCGCTTCTTTCAAACTTCAGATCGCTTCCTCGCCCTTCTCGTCGGTGCGGATGCGGACGGCCTCGTTGACGGGCAGGATGAAGATTTTCCCGTCGCCGATCTTGCCGGTCTTGGCGGCCTTCACGATAACCTCGACGGCTTTCTCCAGGAGCGAATCGGCCACCACGATTTCCATTTTGATCTTCGGGAGGAAATCGACGGTGTATTCGCTGCCGCGATAAATTTCGGTGTGGCCCTTCTGCCGGCCAAAACCCTTGACCTCCGTGACGGTCATGCCCTCGACGCCGATTTCGGCGAGCGCGTCTTTCACTTCCTCGAGTTTGAACGGTTTGATGATGGCTTCGATTTTTTTCATGAGAGTAGGGGTTTATTAAAAGTTGTTATTCGAGGATGTAACCTTCTTCGCCATGGTCGCTGATGTCCAGCCCCGCGAATTCCTGCTCCGCGGTGGGTCGCAACCCGACGGCGAATTTCACAACGTATCCGATGACAAACGTGCCCGCAACGGCCAAACAGAGCGTGACGCCGATGGCTTCCAATTGCTGCAGCCACGCCATGTGGCTGGCGATGATGTCGGCGAGGCCGTTGACGCCCGCGGCGGCGCCGGTTTTCGAGATGTTGGGATTGATCGTGGGGTCGGCCAGCAGGCCGGTGAGGAAGGCGCCGATGGTGCCGCCCACGGCGTGGACGCCGAAGGTGTCGAGCGCGTCGTCATAGCCGAGGATCGCCTTCACTTTCACGACGAAGACGAACGGGATGAGCGCCGCGATAATGCCGATGATCACCGCGCCGGAGGGATTCACGTAGCCGCACGCGGGCGTGATCACGACCAGGCCCGCCACCGCGCCGGAGCAGAAGCCGAGGATGCTCGGCTTGCGTTTCATGAGGAATTCCGCCATCGGCCATGTGAACGAGGCAACCGCCGTGGCGAGCGTGGTGGTGGTGAAGGCATTGGCCGCGATGCCATCGGCGGCGACGGCGCTGCCGGCATTGAACCCGTACCAACCCACCCACAGCATGGCGGTGCCTATGGAGCAAAGCACCATGCTGTGCGGCGGCATCTTTTCCTTGCCGTAACCGCGCCGCTTGCCAACGATCATGCAGAGAATCAGCGCCGACCAGCCCGAGGACATGTGCACCACGGTGCCGCCCGCGAAATCCATCGCCTTGATTTTCGCGCCGGGATTGCCGACGCCGTTCATCCACCCGTCGATGCCCCACACCATGTGGGCGAGCGGGAAATAAACCACGAACATCCAGAGGAACATGAACAGCATGATCGCGGAAAATTTCATGCGCTCGGCGATCGCGCCCACGATGAGCGCCGGGGTGATGATCGCAAACATCAACTGGTACATCGCGAAGACGTTTTGCGAGACCCCGCTGGAATAATCGGGATTGGGCGTGGAACTGACGCCGTGCAGGAACCGGAAGTGCAGGTTGCCGAACCACGGCGAGCCATGGGAGAAAACGATGCTGTAGCCCACCGCCCACCAGAGAATGGTAACGAGGCCGGCGATGAAATAGCACTGCGCGATCACGGAGAGGACGTTTTTGCGTCGCACCAAACCGCCGTAAAAAAGAAACAGTCCGGGGAGCGTCATGAACAACACCAGCGCGGCGGAAGTCATCTGCCAGGCGTTCGCGCCGGAGTCGATGGTTGGCGCGGGGGCGGGGGCTGCCTGTGCGTACGATGTGGTGGTGAGCGCCGC
>DASZPK010000464.1:0-3600 GCA_035550335.1 Chthoniobacteraceae bacterium
TGTCGGGATCCACATTTGCCGCATGGTCGCTGAACGTGCCATCCGCGTTGAGCGTGCGCAGGAGATATCCGGTTCCTCCCGTTTCAGAGCGCACGACCCACTGGCCGGATGTCAGCAGCTTGATAGTGGCGGCCTCCTGCGGTGTTCCCGGCGCCACAACTTGGGACACGGGATTTATCCCCTTCGAGTCGACCAGGAACGCCACATAGCCGAGACTGTCGGCGCCTCCCACTCCCCTCGTCCCGGCAGGGTTCAGCGGCAGTTGGAGAATGTCCTTATGGCCGTCTTCAAACGATAACTCGACGCTTCCGCCGGTGATTTTCCATTTGCCCCGGGCGCTGCTGCTGTCGTTGTCCGAAAAGAAGCTGCCGTCGCTGCGAAAAGTGCGCCGGGCGGACCAGTTTTTGCCCCACATCCTCCACGGGCCGGAAACGAGCAGGGATGTCGTGGTCTCTTCGGGAATATTTGCGGTAGTCGGCGCCGGGGAGGGCGTCGCCCCCGGCCGCGCCGCGGGGGCCGGCCCGAGCAGGTAAGCGATGCATGGAAAACCGTGCGTATCGACGCCAAGTGTTCCCTTTGCATCCATCGGCAGCAGGAATGCATCGCGGTTGCCGTTGTCGAAAAGCAAATCGATGGCCCCGTCGCGCCTCTTCCATTTTCCGGTCTCCTCGGCGCGTGGCTCGGACGCAAACGTCCCGTTCTCATAAAAAGTGCGGATGGCCGACCAGCTTGCGCCAAAGAAATACCATCGGCCCGCCATCAGCAGCGCAATGTCTTCGTCTCCCCCGGCACCGGGCGACGGCGGTGTCGCCGCATTCCCCGCCAACGACGCTATCATTGCGTTGCCGTCCCGGTCCGTTCCGGCAGTGCCTTTGGAGTTCAGCGGCAGTTCCATCGTCTCCGTGTGTCCGTCCCGGAAGGCCATCACGATCTTATCGGTCTCCGCCCACCACTTTCCGGATGCGGTCGCATCGCCATTCGTGGTGAAAGAGCCGTCGCTGTTAAACACCCGCGTGGCGGAGACATTCATGCCGGTGAACTGCCAGGCGCCCGAAAAGAGCAGCCCCTCTTCCGTATCCTTTATCCGCGTCGCGGTGAACCCTTGCGTCCTCCCCTGGCCGCTCGTCCCGGCCGGGTCGAGCGGAGGATAAAAGATGTCATGGTGATTCGAGTAAATGATGGAAATCACGCTCCCATCCATCGTCCACTCGCGCGTCTCCTGGGTGCCGTTCGCCTTGGTGACCAACACGCTCCTGTCGGGGCGAAACTCCGCCACGTACCAAGTCTCATGGTCGACCTTCCCCATGATGTTCCATTTCCCCGATAACAGCAGCGCGACTGTATCCTGCTGCTCTTGGGGAGCAGGCGCCGCGGAGGGCGTCGCTTCCGGTTGCGCGGGAGCGGGAGTCGTTGCCGGTGGCGGGGGCGGGGGCGTTACCAGCGTACCGCCCGCCCAATTGGGAGCGCTTTTGTGGTCCTGCTCGTAAACAAAAGCCGCGACCAACGCGGCGATCAATACCAGCGCCCCCACAAGGATCTTCATCGGGCCTCCGCTGCCCTTGCCGGGGGCATGGACGGGTTGCGCGCCCGGCGCAGCCGGCGGAGGCGTGCTCATGATCGTCTCCACCTCCGTTTTTACATCGCCGGCCTGCTGCCACCGCAAGTCCGGCTCCTTCTCCAGCGCGCGCAGGATGACCTCGTCGAGGCGCACGTCGATTTGCACTTTCTTCGAGGGCGGCGCGAAGCGGCCCATCGGCAGTTCGCCAGTGAGCATCTGGTAAAACACCACGCCCACCGAGTAAACGTCCGCCCGGTGGTCCACCTCCTGCGGGCGTTCGATCTGCTCCGGCGCCATGTAGGCCGGCGTCCCCATCGTCGCGCCGCTCGAGGTGAGGGTGACCCCCGCCTCGCGCCCCACGATTTTCGCCAGGCCGAAATCGGCGATCTTCACCCGGCCGGTCCTGTCGATCAAAATATTCTCCGGCTTGATGTCGCGATGCACGATCCCCTGCTCGTGCGCGTACTGGAGCGCCTCGCAAACCTGCGGCACGATCGCCAGCGCCTCGTCCGGCGTGATTTGCGCGTTGTTTAACAACTGTCGCACATTTACGCCGTCCACGTATTCCATGAGCAGGTAATACAGCCCCCCATCGGCGCGCCCCAAATCGTACACGGCCACGATATGGGGGTGGCTCAGCCGCGCCAGCGCAACCGCCTCCCGGGCAAAACGCTCCGCGAATGCCGGGTCCCTCTCCGCTGGCGCGGCGAGAATCTTCAATGCCACCAGGCGGTCCAGGTTTTTCTGGCGCGCCTTGTAGACCATCCCCATGCCTCCCCGCCCGAGCAGCTCAAGGATTTCAAGCTGCGGAAAATGGCCCGCCAGTTCCTCCGGCTCGGGCGGCGTGAATCGCGCCGCGGGGCCGGCCCCGGATTGCGTTTCCAGCCCGCGGATCAGCAGGCACGCGGGGCAAAGCCCTTCCGGTGCGCCGGGTGCAAGTTCCTTGCCGCATTCGGCGCATCGGGCGCTTTGTTCCGCATCACTCATCGTGGCAAATGCTCTCTCATGGAATGTTGCCTCTTACAGACGGAAATGTGGAGAAAGGTTGCGTTTTTTCCGCAAACTCAAAAAAATATCAGTCAAACGCCGCGAAAAGGCTCCGGATTTCGTCGTCGATTTCGTCGCGCCGGACCACGGTCTGGGCGATTTCCTCGCGCAGGATATCGCGATAACGCCGGCGCAAGCGATGGACCACGACCTTTGCCGCGCCTTCGCCCAAGCCGCATGCGGCGCCAATCTCCGCGTATGTCCCGCCGGTGCTGCTTCGTCCTGCCCCCGTGAGAAAGATTTTGAGGACATCGAACAGCGCCTCCTTCCCATCCAGCGTATATTCGGCGCGCAAACGCGCGAGGGCTTGGTCGAGCACGGTGAGCGCCCACTGGCGTTCGAAGGCCTTGTCGGGGCTGAGGTTGTCGGTCGGCTCAATGCGGGCGCGCGCCTCGGCGGTGAGCGAATCGAGCGCGATGATGGGCCGGCCCCCGCCGCGCTTTTGCGCACGCGCGCGTTCCCACTCCTTCGAGAGGAAATGCTTGAGCGACACGAGCAGGAACGAGCGGAACTTCCCCTTCGCGCGGTCAACATCGGCAAGGTAATTTTTCTCGAGCAGCCGCGAAAAAAATTCCTGCGTCATGTCCTCCGCCTCCTCGGGGCCGCAACCCTGCCTGCGCACGTATGCATAGAGCGGGCGCCAGTAAGCCTGGCACAACTCCGCAAGCGCACGCATCGCCGGCCCCGGATCCTCCTGCCGGGCTGCCACGATCAACGTCCATCGCGTCGGGACAAACCCGGCGGGCAACGATGCAATGACGCTGGATTCCGGCATTTGCCACGATGATAGCAGCGGCCCGGCGCCGAATTCAAGGCCGCGTATCCTACTTCGCTCGGTCTTACTCCGAGGAAACCACTTTCGGGCTGAGCACCCCCATGATTTGGCTCACATTCGCCACCTGCTGCATGGTTCCGATCACAATATAAACATTGGCCTCCGGAACATACTTCATGGTCGGTGCTATCAAATCACCTCCGTTACCCGAAAGCTGCCC
>DASZPK010000465.1:0-4764 GCA_035550335.1 Chthoniobacteraceae bacterium
AAAGGGATTCGCAACCCTTTCCCCTTTGAAAACAGGGAAGTCACGGAAACTGGATTGGGCTGCACGATTTGCGCAGCGCAAACCGTTGGGGCGTCGCCTTTCCGCTCGGGAAACCGGCAAATTTTGGTCAAAGCTGCGGGATTAGGGCATGGGTGCTGACGCATATCCAGATTCATCGTTTCTCGTTTCGATGCATCGCCAGGATAATAATCATGCCGCCGCCTGTTCGTTGGTCGCCAAGGCGGCGATCTCATTGACTTACACTCCGTTGCACCGGATCGAGGTGCGGAACGCACTGCGCAATGCCACCGCCGCCGGCCAGATGACTTCCATGGAATGCCGCACCGCTTTTCAACAAATCGAAGAGGATATCCGTGACAATTTTCTCATCCATACGCCCATAGACTGGACAGATGTTTTTCGGCGGGCTGACGACCTTAGCGACAAGCACGCTGCCCGGAATGGACAGCGCACCATTGATCTCCTGCATGTGGCGGCGGCGCTCGAAAGTGGCGCGCGCACATTCCTGACATTCGACGCCCGGCAGAAGAAACTGGCCAGGGCCGCCGGCTTGAAGGTGAAACCTTAGCGGGTGCGCATTGGGAAATTACTTGGGCGACGATTGCCGGTGGAAGTTACGCGTTAGACCTTGCCAGCTTGACGCGGCTGGCGATCTCAACGGGACCCGTGGGCGCCGGTTCATCATCATCGGCGTGCCCGGGGGGCGTCCCTTCCTCGGTGGCCGGGGGCTGCACGTTGGTGAGCAGCGAGATTTTCCCCTCGTAATCCTCCAGCAGCACGGAGCAGCTTTCCACCCAATCGCCGGAATTGTAATAATCCACATTCTCGATCTTGCGGATCACGGGCGAGTGGATGTGTCCGCACACCACGCCGTCGACCTTGTATTCCTTCGAGTAGCGGACGATGGCCTCCTCGAATTGCCCGATGAAGCTCACCGCGTTTTTTACACTCTTTTTCACATAGGCGCTGAGTGACCAGTATTCGCGCCCGAAAAGCTTGCGCACGAAATTGACGGGGCGGTTCAACTTCAGCAAAAGCTGGTAGCCGAAATCGCCGACGTATGCGAGCCACTTGATGTTCTGGACCACCGTGTCGAGCTCGTGCCCGTGCATGATGAGCAGCCGGCGCTTGTCCGCCGTTTCGTGGATCGCCTGTTTTTCCACCATGATGTTCCCGTACGCGCCGAAGAAGCCGGATACGAATTCATCATGGTTGCCGGGGATGTAAATGATGTGCGTCCCCTTCCTGCCTTTGCGCAGGATTTTCTGGATCACGTCGCTGTGCGACTGGGGCCAGTAGATGCCGCGCCGGAGCTGCCAGATGTCGATCAGGTCGCCCACGAGATAGAGCGTTTCAAACTCGTAATCGCGCAGGAAGTAGAGAAGCGCTTCCGCATTGCAGCCCCTGGTGCCGAGATGGAGGTCGGAAATCCATGCGGTGCGGTATCGATTCATATCTTGTGTTCAATGAAGCAATGGATCGTTCGCGATGTCAAACCGGCGCGGGCGCGACAGGGGGATTTTTACCAAATCGTAACACAAATGTAACACAATTGGCACAAACCGGTTGTCGTTCGCAAAAGTGGGCCGCAGGCGCCCGCCTCCCGGTCCGTCCGTTGCCCGCAAAAGGTGACGGGCGGGGCCATGAAGGCCCCGCCCGATGACCCTTGCAACATTACCCTTTATCCTGCGGAAATCCGCGATTGTTTTCCCCCTCGCGTTAATCCGCAGACCCATGCCGAACATGGAGGGGGCGTGTTTCAAATCCGTGGCGATTAGGTTACAATTTGGTAAAAACCGGGGAATTTTGCCGCCGGTTGTTACGAAAATGTAACAAACCCAACCTTGCGCCGGGCGCGCATTCCAAGGACGATGGCGCCTCATTTTTGTGGCTGCTGCCGGGAATTTCATGCGACTGAACGAACCACAACTCTACATCAACCGCGAATTGAGCTGGCTCGAATTCAACCAGCGCGTGCTCGACCAGGCGCTGGACGAGTCCAACCCGCTGCTTGAGCGGTTGAAATTCCTGTGCATCGTCAGCTCGAATCTCGATGAATTTTTCGAAATCCGCGTGGCCGGCCTCAAGCAGCAAAAACAGACCGGCTCCAGCCACAGCGAGTCCGACGGCCTCAACGCAACACAGCAACTAGCCGTCGTCTCCAGGCGTGTGCGCCAGCTCGTGGCCGACCAGTACCGGTGCTGGCGCGAGAAATTGCTCCCGGAACTCGAGGCGCGGTGCATGTTTTTTCGCACCTATTCCGAGGCGGGGGCGCGCACGCAGAAATACTTCACCCGCCATTTCCAGGACGAGGTTTTTCCCGTCCTCACGCCGCTTGCGATCGACCCCGTCCATCCCTTCCCGCAACTCCTGAACAAGAGCCTGAATGTGGTGGTGGAGATCGAGGGAAACGGCGCATCGACGAGCCTGGCCATCGTGCAGGTTCCCCGCATCCTTCCCCGTGTGGTCTCGCCGCCGCACGAGGAGGGTGGCCCGCAGGAGTTTCTTTTCATCGGCAACATCATCCAGCATCACGTGTCGGGGTTGTTTCACGGCATGAAAGTGAAGGGAGCGCACCAGTTCCGCATCACGCGCAACAGCGAGCTCTACATCGACGAGGAGGAAGCCGAGAACGTCCTCCAGAGCATCGAGATGGAATTGCGCCACCGCAACCGCGGCGCCGCCGTGCGTCTCGAGGTGCAGGCGGATTGCCCCGCGCACATCACGCAGCGGCTCTTGAAGGTGTTCAAGCTCGAGGAAGAGGATTGCTACCAGGTGGACGGCCCGATCAATTTCAGCCGCCTGTTTTCCGTGATCGAGGACCTCGACCGCCCCGAGCTGAAATTCGAGCGATTCTCCACGCCGGTCACCGCCGGCGCGAGCGGCGATATTTTTCGCGAAATCCGCGACGGCGACGTCCTGCTGCATCACCCGTTCGATTCGTTCCAGCCCGTGGTCGATTTCATCGCGGCGGCGGCGGCGGATCCCTCGGTGCTCGCGATCAAGCAAACGCTCTATCGCACGAGCGGCGACACCCCCATCGTGCCGCGGCTCATCGAGGCTGCGGAGCATGGCAAGCAGGTGACCGCGGTGATCGAACTCAAGGCGCGTTTCGACGAGGCCGCGAACATCAAGTGGGCGCGCATGCTCCAGGAAGCCGGCGCCGATGTCGTCTACGGCCTTGTGGGAATGAAAACGCACTGCAAGCTCGCGCTCGTGGTGCGCCGCGAGAAGGAGGGCATCCGCAGATACGTCCATCTCGGCACGGGTAATTACCATCCCTCAACCGCGCGGTTTTACACCGACATGGGGCTGTTCACCACCCGGCCGGAAATCACCGATGATTGCGCGCTGCTGTTCAATCTCCTAACCGGCGTTTCGCAATTTCCCGGCATGAAAAAATTGCTCGTGTCGCCGTTCACGCTGCACGCGCGCCTGCTGGAATTGATCGACGCCGAGATCGCGAACGCGCAGGCCGGCAGGCCTGCGGGGATTTACGCGAAGCTCAACGCGCTGGTCGACCCGGAGATCATCACCGCGCTCTACCGCGCCTCGAGCGCCGGCGTGGACATCCGCCTGCTCGTCCGCGGCATCTGCACGCTGCGCCCGCAGGTGCCGGGTGTGAGCGAGCGCATCCATGTCCGCAGCATCGTGGGGCGGTTCCTTGAGCACAGCCGCATCTATCAATTCACCAACGGCGGCGACCGCCTCGTCTATCTCGCCAGCGCCGACTGGATGCCGCGCAATTTTTACCGGCGCGTGGAAACCTGTTTCCCTATCGAGGAGGAGGCGTTCAAAAAGCAGATCGCCGAGGTCCTGGAAATTTATTGGTCCGACACCAGTAAGGCGCGCGAATTGGGCGCGGACGGCGTTTACCGGAGCTTCGCGAAACCGAGGGAACCCCTGGTCAGCGCGCAGGACCTGTTGCTCGCCAGCGCATTGCAGCGCGCCAAAAAGCATCCGTTGGAACAGGTCGAGCCGAAGGACAACCCCAATCCATGAAAACACTCTCCGCAAGAAATCTCATCCGCCAGCGGCCGCCCCGCCAGTCCGGGATCGCGAACAATACCGTTTCCAAAATCCTCAAGGCGGCCTACCGGCTGTATTTCCGCGACAAAAGCACCCGGCAGGCGGTCAAACGCTGTCTGGGTTGAAGGATGAATAAAACAGGCTATGGTGAAGCGAACACTTCGTTGAAAAATTGTTGTTTTCCCTGAAACCCCATCATTATGTCCGCCATAAAAGCCGATGATAGCGACGCTTCAAATGCCTCCCCGTTGAAATCCGCGAGGGAGGAGCTGGATTTCCTGCGCAAAACGCTGCGGGAAATCGTCGCTGCGTATGCCGCGCGCGTGGAGGGGGAAATCGCGCAGGTGCGCGAAGCGGTGGCGGCCGAGGAGAAAAAGAAAAAGCATTCATCCTCCCGCCTGCGCGATGCGCGCGACATCATCACCCTCGTCCGCACGCTCGACGTGAAAACGGAAAAGGGCCGCCGTCGCGACCTGAAAAAAATCGACGGCCTGATCGAGGAATTGAACCGCTTCGTCGAGAACTGGTAAGGTGCCGGATACAGGGGCGGTTTGCCAGGCAACGGCCTGTTTTGTTACGAAATCGTAACAATTCTGTCACCAAATCGTAACAATTCCCGCCCAGCGTGGAGCATGACTGGGGGGCTGGGCGTTGGCTCTTGCCTCCGCGGAAATGGGCTGTTGCAATGACCCGTAGCGCGAAATGAGCAAACTA
>DASZPK010000466.1:0-2595 GCA_035550335.1 Chthoniobacteraceae bacterium
GGACCACAACGAGCACTCCGTGCAGATCATCGTCACCGAGCACGGGCTTGCCGACCTGCGCAATCTCGCCCCGGTCAAGCGCGCGAGAAAAATCATCGAGAACTGCGCGCATCCCGCCTACCGCGAATACCTGCTGCATTACCTCGAGAGCGCGCCTCCCGGCCATATCCGCCACGACCTCTCGCGTTGTTTCGAGATGCACCTGAACTTGAAGGCGTGCGGGAAGATGATTCCCGACCTCGACCTCGGCCTGTTCAAATAACGACCGTTTACGGGCAGCAAAAAAGGCCCAGCAATCAGCAAGTGAAGTGGGGCGGTCCCGCGCTCGTTGGGCTATTGCTTTTTCATGAGGGAAAACAACGCAAGCACCGGAAAGGACCACGCCATGAATCTCTCCACCGACTATCTCGGACTGAAATTGAAAAACCCATTGATGCCGGGCGCCTCCCCCATGTCGGGCAATCTCGACATGGCCCGCCGCCTGGAGGACGCCGGGGCGGCCGCAATCGTGATGTCGTCCCTCTTCGAGGAGCAGGTCGTGCTCGCGGAACGCAAACACATTCCTCACGCAGAGATGCCATCGGTTTATTTTGGAGAACCGGAAATCCAGTCGCTCCAGGAAAATGATTTCCCGCTTTCGCCCGATGAATATCTCAAGCATGTCGCGCGCCTCAAGGGGGCGCTGGGGATCCCCGTCATCGCCTCGATGAACGGCGTTTCCCCGGGCAACTGGATCGACTATGCGCGGGGAATTGAACAGGCCGGGGCGGATGCCCTGGAGCTGAATTTTTACGAGATATCCACCGACGGAATAAACTCCGCCGTCGACATTGAAGTGCAGGCCATCGAGATGGTGGAAACGATCACGCACAGCGTGAAAATTCCCGTCGCGGTGAAACTCTCCCCCTTCTTTTCCTCGCTGCCGCATTTTGCGTCCAATCTCGTTTCCGCGGGCGCGAGCGGCCTCGTTTTTTTCAACCGCTTCTACCAGGCGGACATCAACATCGAGGAGATGGAGGCGCAACCCGCGCTGCATTTCTCCGAGCCCGGCGAACTTCTCCTGCGCCTGCGGTGGCTCGCCATCGTGAGCGCAACCGTGAACACCTCCTACGCCGCAAGCGGGGGTGTCCATAACGCCACGAGCGCCATCAAGGCAATCATGGCCGGCGCGCACGCAGTGCAGTTGGTTTCCATCCTGATCAAGCGGGGGCCGGAATTTTTACAGACGATCCTGCACGAGATGGAGGACTGGTGCGGACGCCACGGCTACGATTCCCTCTCGCAAATTCGCGCTGCCATGAATTTGGGAAAAACATCCAATCCGTCCGCTTTCGAGCGCACCGGTTACATCCGCACCCTGCAAGGATGCCAGGTCTGAATTGTGATATGGACACCATGCCCTCATGGGATCAAAATCCAATGATCGTGATCTGGGAAGTCACGCGCGCGTGCGCGCTGGCTTGCAACCACTGCCGGGCGGAGGCCATCGCGCGCGCCGACCCCAATGAATTGAACCTTCAGGAGGCGGAACGCTTCATCGACCAGGTGGCGCGCGCAATGCCCAAGATTTTCATTCTCACCGGCGGCGACCCGATGTACCGGCGCGACCTCGTTCACCTCATCGAATATGCAACGCGCAAGGGCCTGCGCGTTGCGATGAGCCCGAGCGCAACCCCGCGTTTCCTTAAAGCGGACTTGGGAGTTTTCAAAGATGCGGGTCTTAAAGCCATTTCGTTGAGCCTGGATGGCGCCTCCCGGGAATCACACGACGCCTTCCGCGGCGTTCGCGGCACATGGGGCTGGACGTTACAGGCTTTCAGGGCGGTGCGGCAGGCTGGGATCAGCTTGCAAATCAACACCACCATCACCCGCCGGAATCTCGGCGAATATAATGCTTTCGTTGCAATGCTTGACCAGCTCCAGCCCGATGTCTGGAGCCTGTTTCAACTCGTTCCGACAGGCCGCGGAAAAAGCGGCGACCTGCTTACCGGCAGGCAAATGGAGGATTTGTTCAACAGACTCTGCGACCTCGCTCCAGTGGTGCCTTACAAGATCAAAACCACCGAGGGGATGCACTTCCGCCGGGTGGCTTTGCAGCGGTGGGAGCAAAGCGGCGGCGCCAGGCCGTCGATTTCCACAATCAGCGATGGCCGGGGATTTGTTTTTGTTTCGCACACCGGCGAAATTTTTCCCAGTGGCTTCCTTCCGATTTCCGCGGGCAATGTGCGCGCGTATGAATTGATCGACATATACCGCAACGCGCCCCTCTTCCTCGAATTGCGCGACCTTTCCCGGTTGAAAGGCAAATGCGGGCGGTGTGAATACCGCGCCATTTGCGGCGGCTCGCGGGCGCGGGCATACGCGATGACCGGCGATTATCTCGCCGAGGAGCCGCTGTGCATTTACGAACCAAAGGAAAAACAAAATCCATGATCAACCTGACACGTTTGCTTTGCGATGTGGAGCAGCCCGCCGATCCCCTGCGATACGGAATCGGCCACGGCTCCCCGGTCTCGGCGGGTGAGCGCCGCCCCATAGTCGTTTGGAACATATCCAGGCGCTGCAACTTGAAATGCGTGCATTGTTACTCCGACT
>DASZPK010000467.1:0-4294 GCA_035550335.1 Chthoniobacteraceae bacterium
GATGACATGGGCGTCCTCGGCGATGACCAGCGGGGAGGCGCGCCGGGAGGAATCGCGTTTGTCGCGCATTCCGACTTCGTCCTGCAAGCCCTGGTTCTCCCTGCGCCGCGCGCGCACTTCCAGCGAGGCGTCGATGTAAAATTTGGAGGGGGTATGGGGGAAGACCACCGAGCCGATGTCGCGCCCTTCCATGACGATGTCGGAATGCCCCGCGTATTCCTGCTGCAGGGCGACGAGGCGTTTGCGCACCTCGGCAATGCTCGCGATGTTCGAGACGTTGTGATTCACCGCCTCGCTGTTGAGGAACGGCCCGGGGTCCACGCCGTTGATCGTGATGGTCGATTCGCCATTCGCAAGGCCGCACTCGATTTTCATTGAATCCATGAGCGCGACGACCTGCGCGGCATCGGAGGTTGGCACTCCCTTTTCCAACGCGTACCAAGTGACCGCGCGGTACATCGCGCCGCTGTTCACATAGACGAACCCAAGCTTTTTCGCGAGAGCGCGCGCGACGCTGCTTTTGCCGGAGGCCGCGGGGCCGTCGATCGCCACAACCAGATGTTCATCGGAATGCGCGGTCATTCCTTGGTGTCGGTTGCATGGGGCGGGAGCGAACTGATGACCTTGGTCCGCTGTTGGCGGGATTCCTTCATCACCAGCTCGAGCGTCTTGTAAAAATCGGGATACGAGGTCGCCACGCATTCCGTCCCCTGGATCACCGTTTCGCCCTCCGCAAACAATCCCGCGATCGCAAACGCCATGGCGATGCGATGGTCGCCGAAGCTCTGCAATTTCGCCCCCTTGAGCGGGAAGCCGCCGTAGATTTCGAGGCCGTCCTCCTTCTCGGAAACATTCGCCCCCATGGCGCGGAGGTTCGTGGCGATGGCGGTGAGACGGTCGGTTTCCTTCACGCGCAATTCCTTCGCATCGGCGATGACCATGGTGCCGTGCGCGAGCGCGCCGGCCACGGCGAGGATCGGCAGTTCGTCAATGACGTTCGGGATTTCCTTGCCGCGGATTTCGGTGCTCTTCAATTGCGCGCCCTTGATGTCGACAACGCCAATCGGCTCGCCCTCGTCGTTCTCGACCACCTCGTTGACTTTTGCCCCCATGCGGGTGAGCACGCCGAGCAGGCCGGTGCGCGTGGTGTTCAGGCCGACATCCTTGACCAGCAGATGCGAGCCGGGTTGCGCGGCGGCGGCCACGAGCCAGAACGCGGCGCTCGAAATATCGCCGGGCACCATGAAATCGCGCGACTCGGGCGTCTGATCCCCGATGATGGAAACGCTGAGGTCGTTCTTGCTCGGGCGCACGAGGAAGTAGCTGAGCATCTTCTCGGTGTGGTCGCGGCTCTGGCCCGGCTCGGTGACCGTGGTGCGGCCCTTGGCAAAAAGGCCGGCAAGCAGGATGGCGCTTTTCACCTGCGCGCTCGCGATGGGCGAAAAATATTGGATCGGCTCGAGCTTGCCCCCCTCGATCACGAGCGGCGGGCAGTCCTTCGCCCCCTCGGCCTTGATCTTCGCGCCCATTTTCGTGAGCGGATCGATGACGCGTTTCATCGGGCGGCGCGAGAGCGATTCGTCGCCGATGAGCCGGCTGCGGAACGGCTGCGCGGCGAGGATTCCCGCGAGAAGGCGCATGGTGGTGCCGGAGTTGCCGCAATCGATGTCATGCTCGGGCGCCATCAACCGGCGCTTGCAGCCATGCACGACGAGCGTGGTCGGGTCGCTCCCGTCCTGCTCGATGCGGACGCCGAGGGCGATCATCGCGTCGACGGTGCGCATGCAATCCTCGCTGGGCAGGAAACCCCTGATCACACACGTGCCGTTCGACAGCGCGGCAAGCATCACCGCCCGGTGCGAAATGCTCTTGTCGCCGGGGACTTTAATCTCGCGCTCAATCAGCGGCGCTCTGCGTACTTTCCAGGAACTCATTTTATATTTTGGGAATCTTTAAGCTGTCGCGGCGGCTTTTTGCGTCGGTGAGAAACTGCCGCATCTTCGTGTCATCGTCCATGAAATCCAGCGTCCCCTTCAATTTTTCGATCAGGGCCAGCACGGATTTTCTCACTTGTTCGCGATTGCCGTCGAAGATCTCCGCCCACATGGCGGGGGAGCCTGAGGCCACGCGCGTCGTGTCGCGAAAACCGCTACCGGTGAAGTTGAGCGAATCCGCGTTTTGTTCGCAAACCAAATTTACCAGCGTCGCCGCGAGCAGGTGCGGGAGATGGCTCACGAGCGCGATGACTTCGTCATGCTCCGCGGGGGTGAGGATTTCCGGGCGGCAGCCGAGGGCGGCCCAGAATTCGCGAGCGAGCCTCACATCCTCCGGGGGCGTGTTCCCCTCCGGCGTGACGATGCAGACGGTTCCTTCGAAAAGATCGGCGCGAGCGGCCTCAATGCCGGTCTGCTCCGATCCCGCCATGGGATGGCTGCCCACGAATCTCGCGCGGCCCGCAAAGATGCGCCCGAGCGACTCCACCACAGGACGTTTGACGCTCCCGACATCCGTAACGAGCGCATTTGCCGGAACATACCCCGCCATTTTTTCAGCGAGGGGCGACATGGCCCCGATGGGCACGCAAAAAACAATCAACGCCGCCTCCGCGACCACCGCCTTCAAATCGGTCGAGACGCAATCGGCGATGCCCAATTGCTCCACCCCTCGCAGTGCTTCCTCGCGGCGCGCCCAGACCGAGATCCGCGCCGCCACGTTCCTGGCGCGCGCGGCCATGGCGATGGACCCGCCCAACAGGCCGGGGCCGATGATCGCGATTTTGGAAAAGGTCATGAATACTCCGCGCGCCGGAACCGTTTTAGCCCGGCCTCGAGGACTGATGGTGAATTTTCGAGTCGCCGAATTAAGGGACGAGGAAAATCTGCTGCGTATAGGGGCACCGGACCTCGGTGCCGGGGGCGTATCCCCTCACGTCCACATAGCCGTCGTTCGGGGCATACGGACTGAAGACATAGCCGGGCTTGCCGGGGACCGGAATGCCGTACTTCAAGTCGCCGGTGCGCGGAGTGCTGCTCGCCTCGGGATTCGGGTTCGGCACGGTGACGTGCGGCGGAGGCGTGGCTTCCTCTGGCGTTGGCGAGACCGACGGCGACGCGGAAGCTTCAGGCGACGGCGAGGGACCGAAGAGGTGTCCTTTTTGTCCCTTCTGGTTGTCATGATCGGGGCAAGCGGTGAGAAGGAGGAGTGCGAAAATCGTGGTTCCTGCGGCTAAAATTCGTGTCATAAGTTTTCGGAGTTGTATGTGCATTTTGAATACGTTAAATCGCGAAAAATGACAACTTTTAATATATGGGGCCGCCGCGGGTTTGCCCGTCGCTGTCATTCCCGCCACGGCATGGCTTTCGGGAAATTGCGCCACCCACCGGTAAAAAATAAGAAAACCCGTTTTGCCAGGAGGCGAAACGGGTTTTCTCGGTTACGAGGGGGAAAGCTACTTAAGCTTGCTCTTGAGGTCTTTGCCGACCGAAAATTTGACTGATTTCGAGGCCTTGATTTTAAGCGGCTGCCGGGTCTTGGGATTCACTCCCATCCGCGCTTTGCGGCTCACCACCTTGAACGTCCCAAACCCGACCAACTGCACCGGCTGGCCTTTTTTCAAGCCGGAGGCGATCGCTTCCACCACCGCATCCACCGCATGCTCCGCGCCCGTCTTGCTCGACGAGAGGGATTTTTGCACCGCGGCTACAAGCTCAGCCTTGTTCATGCGTTGGGTAAGTGTGGATTTCCTTCTTGGTTTGGTTAATGTGACGGGGTGGTGCCCGCGTGATGTGCCGGGTGTTCTGCCAATTGAGCCGCATGATGTCAATAACTTATTTACCAGCGTTACCTCGTGGAAACCCGTATTTTCAGGCGGCAGGCGGCGCGCGCCGGGCATTAAACAACCGTTTACGGACATTTTATGGAATTTGACGAACGCCTCCAACGTTACCTCGGGCGCGAGCCCGCAATCCACCCTTCCGTGTTTGTGGCGCAGGGGGCGGTGATCATCGGCGATGTGACCATGGAGGAAGGCTCCAGTGTCTGGTATAACTCTGTTTTACGCGCGGACATCAACTCGATCCGCATCGGCCCGCGCTCGAACATCCAGGACGGCTCCGTCATCCATCTCGCCGATGACTACGGGGTCACGGTGGGCGAGCTGGTGACCGTGGGCCACAAGGCGATCATCCACGCATGCACGGTGGCGGATGAGGTGCTCATCGGCATGGGGGCCATCGTCCTCGACGGGGCGGAGATCGGCGCGCGGTCGATCATCGGGGCCGGCTCGCTGGTGACG
>DASZPK010000468.1:0-2529 GCA_035550335.1 Chthoniobacteraceae bacterium
AGCCGCTGGTTCGCGCCGAACCGGATGAAATCCGCCGCGCTCACCGACACGGTGAAGGGCTTTTACATCCCGTACTGGACCTTTGACGCGCAGGTGGCCGCCGATTGGACCGCCGAGTCGGGGTATTACTATTATGAAACAGAGTATTACACCGACGCGAACGGAAACCAGCAATCGCGCCAGGTGCAACGCACGCGCTGGGAGCCGAGCGCCGGCCATGTGGACCATTTCTTCGACGACGAACTCGTGTGCGCATCCGTGGGCGTTCCGCCAAAGCTGATGCGAAAAATCGAGCCGTTCCCGACCCAGGAATTGGTGCCGTACGATCCCGGCTACCTGGCGGGATGGATCGTGGAGCAATACCAGATCGACCTCGTAAATGGCGCGAACATCGCCCGCGAGCAGATGGAAAAAGAAATCACGCAGATGTGCGCGCGGGAGGTTCCCGGGGACACGCATGCGAATTTGCAGGTCAGCGCCGATTATTCGGGGCAGACTTTCAAGCACATCCTCACGCCGGTCTGGATGCTCGCCTACGCCTACGACGGCCGCAATTTCCAGGTGGTGATCAACGGCTACACCGGCGCGATTGCGGGCGATTACCCGAAGAACTGGATCAAGATTTCGCTCGCGGTGCTGGCGGCGCTGGTGGTGATCATCATAGTTGCGCTGCTCGTGATGAACAGCCAGCATTGATCGATGCAGGATTTCATTGCACAACTCGAACGCGGCCACGACTTGTCCGACGCACAGGTCGCGGAGGCCGTTGCCGCGCTGGTGTCGCCGGAGATTGGCAATGACCCGAAGGGGTTGTTTCTCAAAGTCCTGCGCGCGAAAGGGGAGACCGCGGCGGAGATTGCCGCGTTTGTGCGCAACCTTCTCGAGCGCGCGGTCGATCCCCAAATCGACGCCGCAAAACTTCCCGGGCCGATGATCGATGTTTGCGGCACCGGCGGCGACCGGATGAGCCTTTTCAATGTCTCGACCACCGGGATGTTCGTGCTCGCCGCGGGCGGCGCGGTGGTGGTGAAGCACGGCAACCGCGGCATCACCTCGAAATGCGGCGGGGCGGATGTGCTCGAAACGCTCGGCGTGCGGATCGACCTCGCTCCCGCGGACCTCAAGCGTTGTGTCGAAACGATCGGCGTGGGATTTCAATTCGCGCCGAATTACCACCCGGCGTTCAAGGTCATCAATCCCGTGCGGAAAATGCTCGCGGAGCGGGGCTCGACGACGATTTTCAACCTGCTCGGACCGCTGCTCAACCCCTCCCGCCCGGCCTACCAGCTCGTGGGCGTGTTCGACAAAACGATGCTCGGAAAATATGCCGCCGTCCTGCGCCTCCTCGGGCGCAAGCGCGCGTGGGCGCTCAACAGCATGGGCGCGGATGAAATCATGCCGTTCGAGCCGACCGACATCGTGGAGACGATCGCGGGCGAAACGGAGAGGGAATTTCTCATCCACCCGTGGCACCTCGGCATCCAGCCGTGCGCGGTCGAGGAATTGCACGGAGGCGATTGCGCGGCGAACGCGGCTATTCTCACGGGCATTCTCGACGGCTCGATCCGCGGGCCGAAGCGCGACATCGTGCTGCTGAATGCCGCCGCGGGTTTGGTCGTGACCGGCCTTGCGCATGACATGCACGCAGGCATGGCGCTGGCGGGCGAGCAGATCGATTCCGGGCGCGCGCTGGCGAAATTGCGCGCGTTGCAGGCCTTCAGGTAGACTTGCCCGGCAGGTGGTCGACGCAGTACTCGTGGCCATCGGCGGCCACCCGGAATTCGAGGTCGGGATCGGAATTTTCGGTGCGATTGCAGACTTCGCAACGGTGCAGCGAATCATCGCCACGCGCCACCGCCCGCTGAAAATTCAGGCGGCGCTGTGAAACTGCCGCGCGATGCCCTGCTTCCTGCCATATTTGCTGCCAGAAAAACAAAAGGTAATTTCCGAGGGCCACGAGGACCGCCGAAACATAAGCAGCGGTGGGATTCAGCACGATCCCGATGAGAAGACCCAACCCGGAAACCCAGGCCATCCACCTGACTTTCACGGGCAGCACGTAGGCAAAATAAATCACCACATCGGGGTAGTAGCGCGCGAAGGCGAAGAACACCGACGAATTCAGCATGATGTTTGAGAAGGAATGGCCGAAAAAGAAGGCGGCGATGGTGGTCCCGAGCATCCCGATCAAATAAAAAAGATTGAGCCGGAACGCCCCCCACACGGCCTCGAGGCTGTCGCCCACCCACCAGAGGAAGTAGGTCCACATCGCGGCATTGAACCAGTCCGGCAACGGGAGAAGGCTGGTGATTCTCGGGATGAAAATATAGGTCGCCAGCCGCCATATCTCCCCGTGTTCGACCGCGGCGACATCGAGGTCGATGAGATGGAACAACCGGCTGTCGTATTTGTACATGATGAACGCCGCTGCGTTCAGGATCGCGACGTAGCGGAGCAGGCCCGTGATTGCGAAGCGCCCGAATTTTCGTTCCAAAGGGGTTGTCCAGTTCACGGGGAATCTCTACCGGT
>DASZPK010000469.1:0-5033 GCA_035550335.1 Chthoniobacteraceae bacterium
GGATCGCGCCGACGCCCATGAATAACCCGTTACCCCCCGGAGCGACGCCGAAACCTTCGCCAGCGCCAGCGACGCCAGCGCCCACGCCTGCGCCGCAAGGGTACCAGGCACAGCAAAAATCACCCCGGTTCGACCAATACATGCCGTTCCTTTTCAAATGGGAAAACGCGTATGACAAGCACGGCAATGTCGTGGCTGAGCACGATCCAAACGACCCGGGCGGCACGACAAAATACGGCATCGACCAGCACAGCCATCCCGGCGTGGACGTTGAGAACCTGACGCGCGAGCAGGCGCTCGCGATCTATAAGAGCGACTGGGACAAATGGAACATCGATGCGATGCCCGCGGGGCTGGGAGAAGTTTACTTCGACGCGATGGAAAACGGAGGCGGTGACGCATTGTTAAAACAGAGCGGCGGCGACATAAACCGGTTCCTCGACCTTCGCGCGGACCGGTTCCGCAGCGTGGCAAAAAGCAACCCGAAGCTGGCGGGATATCTCGGGGGTTGGTTGAACCGGGTGGAGGATTTGAGGCGCTTTGTGGCTCCCAAATAATTCTTGAAAGATTCGCCGGGATGGGAGCGTATTGGAATACATGAACACCATCAGGAACATCGCACTGGCGCTCCTGCTTGCCGCCGTGGCGGGGCGGGCAGCCGCGGAGGGCGCCGGGACACTCGACAGCTCGCGCGCAAAATTCGCCAAACGGGACACGGAATTAAACGCTGTTTATAAGCTCGTATTGAATGACCTCGGCAAGGCAGACGCCACGCGCTTGCGCGCCGATGAGAAGCGCTGGCTCTCCTACCGCGACACGATGTCGGAGGCTGCGCCCCGGTTCAACACAGGGAGATGGCCGGCGGACCCGAAAAGTACTGTCTATTATTGGAACGCGATGGCCGATTATACCGCGGAGCGCATCGAGTTCCTGCGCGCGTGGACGGGATCGAATGTGCCGCCCGGGATCACCGGTTCCTACAGCGATTGTTATGGAGCGTCACTGGATCTCGAGGAGACGAAGGCGGGCGTGAAATTCCACCTCGTGGCTGTGCGCGGCAGCGCCGGCCATATCGGCGAGATCAAGGGAGTGATACACCCGAAGGATGGCACGGCTTATTTCAAGGGCGAGGCGAACAACAGCTTGAAGCTCCCGCCTTGCGAGCTGATTTTCAAATTCGCCGGCGGGCATATCGTAAATGTAGTGGAAGAAACCCGCGACCCTGATGCTGGCGCGGGTGTGAGTTATGCCGGCAGTTATTACAAGATCGGCAAATTGCGCAAGTCCTGACTCCTTTGCGGGAGCGACGGCAAGCGGCGACAGACAGACGATGTCGCCTTACTCCATGCGATAGGCCGACACGATAAACGCCATGTTCCACAGGAGCCATGCGAGGAGAGCGACGGCGAGCCATGTGATGCGACGTTTCCATGCGAGGGTTTCAAGCCATGCAAAGACGGCGAGGAGCGCGCACGGGCAATAAAAGAGCCAGGCGGGCGGCAGGTGCGTGAGAAAAGCGGCGGCCATGCCGGGGAGACCGGCCAGGAACAGCAAAGTGGTGAAGATTGCAGGCGGGTTGTCGCCGTCGCCATAGAGGTTCGTTGCAAACAGATGGCCCATTACGATTGGGAAGATGATCCAGCACACGAGGGTGGCGGTTACGATCCAGCGGGCGGGCGAGGAGGAGCGGGTGTTTGTGGGTGCGTGTGGAGCGATTCCCGGCAGGGCGGTATCCATGACGGTTATTTAACACGCCGTTGCGGGGGAGGCAAGCGGCGCGGATACGTTGAATGCTGCCGGAAATTTTCGCGGCGACGCGCAATTCCTGCGCTGGGAACCCTTCGACAGGCTCAGGGCAGGCTTTGCACGCTACAATTGTTCGTGTAACGGGGCTTTTTCAAATTCGCCTACGGGGCCTTGGCGAAGGTTTTTTTGCCGTGGGGGGTGGTGACGGTGAGGGTTTTGTCGTCGAGGGTTTCGATGGTCCAGAGTTCGGCGCCATCGGTCTGGAGGAGGTCGCCGGTGACGGCGGGGGTGCGCAGGGCGAGGGAGTTGCCGTAGAGGGCCCATTTGCCGTCGACCGAGGCGGAGACGGCGGTCGTGGTGTCGGTGTCATGGCCGGGGGCGGGCAGGGAGACGGGAGCGGCGGCGGTGAAATCCTTTGCGGTTTCGATGTGGACATCGCTGCCGGCGTTGAATGCGATGGTGAAGGTCCTCACGACGCCGGCGGCGGGGTCCTGCACTTGTTTCCATGTGCCCGAGAGTTGCTTCACGAGCGCGCCGGTGGCGGCGGGGCCGGCCATGTAGTCGTTATACATTTGTTGCACATCCTTGATGCGGGTGTTGCAGGCTTCGGTGTCTTTTTCCAGGGCGGCGAGGGCGGCTTTGTCGGCGCGGTTGACGGTGCGCTGGCGCCGGGCGATCTGGTCGGAGGCGGCGCGGGAATCGGCGACGGCGGCGTCGAGTTGCCTGCGATCGACGATGGGGCGGACGAGGCCGACGCGGGCGAGTGCGGGATCGAGGCAGCAGGCGAGTGCGTCGTGCACGGCATTTGCGCGCGAGGGGCGCATGCCGGCGGCGAACATGACGCCGGCAGCGAGGCCGGTGAGGGCGAGCAGTGAGGCGGCGGTGAAAGCCGCGCGGGCCGCGCCGAACGCGAGGAGCGCGAGCCCTGCGCCGGCGAGCGCGGGGGCCATGGCGGCGAGGAGACGGATCAAATCGAAACCCCAGCGCGCGGGGGAACTCCACTCGGCGCCGGCATCGGCGGCGAGCACGAAGGCGCCGTGCGCGCGCACGGCCCATTGCGCGATGAAGATCAATACCGCGCCGCCGAGGAGGAGGCAGAGGCCGACGACGCGCGCTTTGGCGTGCGCGCCTTGGGGGGCCGGGGAGGACGCCTGTTTCGCTTTTGCAGCGCGCGGAGCGGCGGGGGTATCGACGCCGGCGTTTTCGCGGGAGCGCCGTGCGACGCGCATGAGGACGATGATGACAAACAGGACGAGGAAAACTCTGCCGAAGAGCGCTCCGGTTTTGTACGCGGCGCTGTTGGTATTGACCGTCTGCGCCAGCAGCCATGGGAAGGCGGTTATAAAATCTGTCGTCGTCATATCGAGGGGAGCCGGCAAATGCCTGCCACCGCGTGATCCTACCAAAAGGGGGGGGATTAATGCAATTCTGATCATTGCGCGTGAGAAAGATTCCTCATGGCGGAGTCCACCGCCTCGCTGAGGGCCCTTCGACACGCCCAGGGCAGGCTTCGGACTCCACGATTCGTGCTGCCGCGCCATTCAAATCCGCTTTTCGCGCTTGACTTTGGGTTCGGCGGCAACAAGGAGGCGCATTCTCATAACGTAGTAACAGGCACTTATGCCGCAGTTCAGCAACTTATAACCAAAGGAAATACCATGACATTATCACAGGCGGTCAATCTTATCTCCATCCGGAAGAAGGTGGGGGGCAATTTTTCGGCGGCACTGGCCATCGCGGCCCGGGCGCTGCTCGACACGAATAACAATGTGGTCGTCGATCCCGATTTCAACGTTTCGGGGATCGCGGGGGCGACGGTGCGGACTGCGCCGGCGATCGTGTTCACGGACATCGCGACGGGGTTGAAATACGCGATGGTGGTGAAGAACGGGGCGCCGGAATTCATCCAGCAGTAAGGACAAAGGACTGAAAGGACATCAATCATTTACCAAACAAATATTATGAAAAAAATCATCTTATCAATCATTGCGCTGGCGGCGGCCAGCACGGGGGCGGTTGCGCAGACGGGGAATGTGACGACAACGGAGTTTATCGTGAACAGCGGGACCGCGCCGGTGCTGCTCACCGGGAGCACGAAGGCGACGGGAACGCTGACGCTGAATGCGGTTCCATCGCCGGGGGATGTGATCACGCTGGGGACGTTTACTTATACTTACAAGTCGGCGATTTCGGGGACGAACCAAATCCTGATCGGGTCGCTGGCGAATACGATCACGAACACGGTGAATGCGATTGTGTCGAGCGGGAGCACGGCGAATTACGACACGAGCGGGACCAATACGAGCGGGACGGCGTCGGCCTCGGGGAATACGATCACGGTGACGGCGTATACGGCGGGCACGGCGGGAAATTCGGTTGCGACGACGGGATCGTTTGCTTCGAGCAATAACTCGTGGGGTGCGGCGACGCTAACGGGAGGGGCGGTGGCGAGCGGGACGGACACGCTCTATGTGCTGCCGGCGAACGGGGGGAGTTATGTGCTGACGGCGGCGGATATTTTGTATCTGAGCGGGACGCTTTCCTCGACGCCCTCGGTGGCGATCCAGAGCGGGACGACGGCATCGGCGGGGAGCCCGACGGTGTTGACGGGGACCGTGGCGATCAGCGGCTCGACGGCGAACAATGTGACGCACATCGTGGCGTCGACTTCGCCGCTGCCGGTGGTGGTGACGGGAACCAATGCGACGCCGATCCAATTGAAGGTGCCCACGGCCGGGGGCGCGACGAGCCCGCTGGAGGTGAAGGTGTTCATCAAGGGGTATTGGCTGACGCTCCCCTGACAAGCGAAGAATGAAAGTGGGAAGTGAAAAAGCGGGGCAGTTGCAGGCCTGTGGGTGCGGGTGCGGGCGGGTGGCGCACTGGCACAGGCTGCATCTGCTCCGGGGGCCAGGGCAGGAGTCGTTTTTCGTGCTGGATGAATGCCGCACGACGTTTGCGGATGAATTAACACAGCGGGAGAAGCTGCGGGCGCTGCGCGATGCGTTGCGGGGGACGTTTTTCTGGGAGCGGTGGAGGGCGGCGCGGGCGTGGTATGTGTTGCAGTTCGCGACAAGGGCGCGGCTGCTTGGGCCGGATGAGGCGGGGCGGGTGGCGCGAAGGGATACGATGTTGTTTGTGATGCCGGGATGGGTGGCGAGGTTAGTTTTAAGCTTTAAGTGTTAAGTTTTAAGATGAGCGGGGCGGAGGCGGCGGCCTATTTTGTCGGGAAGGGGGCAGTGCGCAGGACACGGGGAAGGGATTGTTATCACCCGGAGACGCGGACGGTG
>DASZPK010000470.1:0-2413 GCA_035550335.1 Chthoniobacteraceae bacterium
GCGTGGCCGAGGGCGTGTTGTTTATCAATTGTGCAACAGTCTCGCCCGGCATCCACGAGGACGTGGAGAGCATCTGCGACGAGGCCGGCGCGCAATCGCTCGAGGCCTGCATGGCGTCGAGCATCACGCAGGCGCGCGAGGGGACGCTCTATCTCATGTGCGGCGGCGAGCCGGAGGCGTTCGAGCGGGCGAAACCGGTGCTCGAGGCGCTCGGCAACACGGTGAAATACATCGGCGCGGCGGGCCAGGCGGCGAGGGTGAAGGCGCTTGTCAACATGGTCATGAACATCAACACCGCCGGCCTCGCCGAGGGCCTCGGCCTTGCGCATGCGCTCGGGCTCGACCTCGCCATGGTGCGCGAGATTTTCTCGCAGACCGGCGCCGCCTCGCGCGTGCTGCAAACCGACGGCGAGGACATGCAAAACCGCGACCACGCCTGCTATTTCAGCGCCACCCACGCCGCGAAGGACAGCGGCATCGCCCTCGAACTTGCCCGCGCTGCAGGCCTTACCCTCCCGCTCGCCGCGGCGGCGAAGGCGCAATACGACCTGATGGTCGCCCTGCATCTCGGCGCGCTCGACAAAAGCGGCATCGCGGAACTGACATTCAAGGACCGGCATCCGCCGGGGTAAGAAAAGTGAGGAGTGGAAGTGGAAAGTGATGTGGAGCGCATTATCACTTTCCGCTTTCACTTTTCACTTCAGCGTCCCGCGCGGCGCGCACCGCCTCGGCGATTTTTTGCAGGGTCGCGGGATCGCCCTCGCTGAAGCCGGCCTGGTTCTCGATGGTCACAAAACGCTTGTGATACATTTTGTCGAGCAGGTCGATGATCCCGCCGCGCACGCCCGTCACCCAGCGCACCGGCTCGCCGTGGTCCCAGTCCTCCTGCACGTCGCGCGTGAGCCAGTCGTTGTGGACGAGACAATCGAGCAGCGGTTCCACGGCGTCGCTCCCCTCGTCCTCCAGCGCGATGTTCAATGAGGATTCGCCGCGCGTATGGTCCCAGCCCGCGCTGGTGACCCCGTTTTGAAGCTGCGCGACCATGGCCTCGATGCGCGCCTTTTTGTCGGGAAATTTTTCGTGCCAGTAGGCCTCGCATTCCACGCCAGTCGCGAACTCCGGGGCGGGCGCAGGCGCCTCTTTCTTCCGGCGCTCGATGTCGGTGGTGACCTGGTGCGCGAGCTTCACGTAGCCGGCGAGGAAGGAGCGGGGCCTGACGTGGTTTTCGAGCTGGATGACCCGCGCGAACGCCTTCAGTGCCTCGTCGTCCTTCGCGTGCGTGTAAAGGTCGAGCGCGGTCAGGATGCGCGACCAACCGAGGCCCTGCAGGCCCTCGTAAAGGATGCCATCGTCCGTTGTAAATCTGTCACACAAGCGTTCGTAAACCGCTTGCGCGGTCGCGGTGTCGCCCAGCTTCATGGCGGCGGCGATGAGATACGGCCCGGTGGCATCGATCGGTCCGCCATGGATGGAATCGGGCTGCCCGCCCCTGCTGAATCCCGCGGCGAATTGCGCGCCCCGTTTTTTCACAGAATCGGCGTCCATCTTCGTCATGCGCCACGGGTCGGTGAGGATGAGCGAAAAGTTGCGCGGGTCGCCCTTGCGCGGGATTACGACCTTGATCTCAGCCGGCATGGCGGATTGTGGCGGCGCGGTGGGGAATACGTTCGAGACTTTTTCGGGCACCGGTCCGCACCCGGCCACCACCTCGTCTTCGTCCAGGCCGCACTGCCAGAGCGTGTCGGCGATGTGCGCGAGCGCGGCGGGGGCGGGCCGCTCCGGGTCCGCGGCTGGGACATCCAGCGCGAGCTTCTTCGCGGCCTCGCGCGCGGCGGCGCGGACAGCCGCACTGGGCGACGCAAGCAGCGCCACGAGCGGCTTCCCCACGCCGGCAACCTTCAGCCCGCCGGCGAGCTGCGCTGCCTTGATCTGGATGGAGCGCTCGGAATTCTCTAGCCCGGCGGCGATCCCCTGCGCGCGCGGTTCCCCTGTTAGCTTGGAAAAATAATCGAGCGCCTGCTCGCGGTGGCCCTCATTGGGGTCCGTGTTCAAAATTTCGAGCGCGGCCGGCACGAAGCGGGGATCGGCATTCTTTTCATCGCGCTTCGCGAAGATGCCGAGCAGGCACAGGGTGGCGACGTCCGCCTCGCTCTCGGGCCCGGTGACAAAGGGCGTGGGCTTCACGATGCCACGCCCCTCCGTTTCGATGCGGATTTCGAGCTTCGCCATCGCCAGGCAGAAATCGGGCAGGTTGGCGTCGTCGTGTGCCTGCAGGAATTTCACCATGTAAAAAAACCCGAATGTGGCGGGGAATTTCTCCTTCGCGTAGCCGTCGCGGATCGCAGCGAAATCCCCGGGCGCGAGTTTGCGCGTGGTCAATTCGCGCACGGCGCTGTAGCGGACGTCCTGGTCG
>DASZPK010000471.1:0-19304 GCA_035550335.1 Chthoniobacteraceae bacterium
GCCCCTTCTGCGCATCGGCATCGGCTGCGGAGGGTGCGCCCTTGAGTCGCGCGAGGATCGTCGCTTCGAGATTGACGGCCAGCGAGAGGAAATTCGCGCGCGTGTTCGCGGTCGTGCCCGCCGCACCGCGCAACGTCAGCACCGCGTCCTTCATCTCCTTGCCGAGCAACGCGCGAAGGTCGGTGCGGATTTCCGAGGTGACATCGTCCGACGAGTCGGCCACCTGCCCGGCGATGGTGGCAATCTTCGTCTGCCGGTCCAGCAAGGTGTTAAACACCGGCGCCTGCGGGTCGGCCTGCTTCAGCGGGTCGGATAAAGCCGCGGCGTCCCGGGTCTCGTCGAGGTTGGTCTGCTGGAGCGTGATCAATTCCTCCAGGTTGTGCTTGAGCTGCGCATTCTGCGCGTCCGCTTGCTTTTCCAGCGCGTCGCCGGAGCGGAGCGAAACCACCACGGGGCGCGAGATCGTGACTCCGGGGCCGCTGACGTCGTTCCTGTCCTTTGCGACGAGGCAGAAAGTCACGCTGTCGTCGCCGGGCGCGGAATATTCCTTCAGCGGAACATTGATTTGCGTGGAGAACGATGCCTGCCCCGCGGATTCCTTCCACTCGCGCACCAATTGCGCGTCCTGCTTGTCGTTCGTGCTCTTGTAAAGCCCGACATCGCCGAGGCCGAATTTCGCCGTGGCGGTGAATTGCACCTGGAGCGAATCATTCGGTGTCGCCACGATCTCTCGTCCCTCCTCTGGCGCGGTGATGTTGATCTTCGGCGCGTCGTCCGCCCGGGTTGCGACCTGGATCGTCTCGGTGTCCTCGCGTCCCCCTGCATCGCGGTACGCCATCTTCACCGCCTCGGCGGACATGATTTTGCCGTCGAATTTCCAATGCGTGTCGTCCTGTTTGACAACCGAAAACTTCGTCCCCTTCTCGCTCACCGCCCGCAAATCCGGCACCGGTGCATTAAATTCCAGCGTGATCGCGACATGCGAACCCGGAATAACATCCTGCAGCACCGAAAAACCCGCCACTGTGCTTTTGCCGAGCTTGGTGTAAGCGGGCGGCTCGATCTCCGCGCTGCGCGAGGCAATGGCCGTGCGCGGGCGCACGCTGATCTTGTGCGTGTCCGACCGGGCATCGCCCGCCTCGATATAATACTCGATCGGCTGGCGCACGTCCTTCCATGTAAAGGTGAATGACGCCTCGCCCACGTCGTGGTCGAGCAGTGTCCGCTGCCAACTGGAACCATTTTCGCGAAAATTCACCCAGGCCGCATACGGAATATCGCCGTCGAGACTGGCAGTAAGGTCCACCTCGCCGCCGCGGGCGATCTGCGCGTCGCCCGGCGTGATATTGAGAATGCGCGTGCGCGTAAGCGGCGCGATGTCTCCCGCCGGGAGAAAAATGCGCTCGGCTGAATTGACGAAATGCGCCGGGCGAACGACCCCCCACAACGTGATTGCCAGCGCCACCCCGCCGAACGCCGTCGCCAGTTTTTTTAACAGCGGCAGATCGAAGACATTTTTCCATTCGACATTGGGAAAAGGATCGTGCATCTCGCCGAAGATCGCGCCGCGCAGCGGCGACTCCGCGGCCAGCTCACCGTTGAACTGCACCGCATTGATCAGCACGTTGCGCGAGCCAGGGCACGACTGCTCGACGCGCCGCGCGATGCTTGCATCGCTGATTTTTTTGAAGAACGCCGGCACCGCCATGCCAGCGCCTGCGAGCAGCGACCCGACTGTGAGCACGAACCCGATCCATCGCCCCGCGGCACCAAAATGGAATTGCGTGTCGCAGAGCAGGGACACCATCAAAAAGAACAACGACACAGCCGCGCCGGAAATGAAATAGCGCGCCCCGCGCGACCAGCGAAACTGGTTCGCCGCCTTGCGCAGGCGTTGGTGGACAAACTGGGGGTTCAGCGCCATGGGATCATTCTAACCTTGTATCATTGCGGTGTCGAGGGGGCCGTGGACGCGGCGCCGGGTTTGATTTTGAAAAGGTGGAAGTTGGTGAAATACGATTTTCCGCCGTTCGGCGTGGCGGCATAAACGACCGCCTTGATCGAGATGTATTCCGGCTTCTGGTCTTCGCCGGAGATGGTCACCGTTTCGGGCACAGTGAATTCCCGCCCGGTCGTGCTCCATTTTTTGGAGGCAGCGGGCGGGTCGGGCACTTGGGCGCGGTAGCACATCGCCATTGCCGGGTGATCGTCGGCGGCGGGGATGCGGAATATCCCGCGCTTTTGGTCCGGCTTCGGGTCGTGCGACCATACCTCGACCTCGAGTTTCGCGCTGAAATCAAACGTCATGCAATCCACCTCCACCCGGTAAGTCGCGCCCGGTTCGACCTTCACCAGCGCGGTCTCGACCTTCCCCCCCTGGTTGCCCGCGATGCCGGGCGGCAACACCACGGCGGCGCACGTTTTCCCCTGCTGGTTGTCCGCCTTCACGTATTTTACATTGTTTGTGTAGAAGCTCTCGAATGGGAAATCCACGCGCCAGCCGGCCAGGGGGTTTTTCGCATCGCTGAAATCCGGGTTCGGGATGAGGTTCGCCTGCGGCTGTTGTGCGACCAGCCTCGGGCAGGCAAGCGCCGCGAGGAGCAAAATGAGAAAGCGCATTTTTACGGGAGATTCCATAATTTTCGGGTGATCCATTCGGCGATGAACAACAACATGAGAAACCCCAGCAGGAACGGATGGTTCCAAAGATCGAGCAATTGCATGCGGGAAAAATGCTGCTCCTGGTAATGCAGGTCGCCGCGCCACGCATCCCAGTCGGCCATCGTGTAATATTTCCCACCCGAGTTCGCGGCGATGCGCTTGAGCAGGTCGCGGTCGATCGGCTTGCCAGTGAGCTCGGTCGCGGGGCGGCTCACGATGAATCGCGTCTCGCCCTCGGCATCCTCGCCGCCGATCTTGAGCGCGGATTTCGCGCTGTAAACGCCGGTCCCATCGGGATCCACCTGCACGGTATAGCCGCTCACTTTTTTTCCGTTCTGCGTCTGGAACGTGGCGGCTTTCATGGTGTAATCGAACACTTTTTCATCGGGCGTGTGCACTTGCAGCGGCAGCGTTGCGGGCGGCGCAGCGTCGGGCGACGGTGTCTGGATGATGGCACGCACCTCGGGGCGTTCGCCGGAGATGTAATTCGTGCGCTCGGTGAAAAGTTGGATGCGGCTGCTGTTCTGCCTCCCCTGTTCCTTGGGGATCAGCCAGTCCATCAGTTGCGTCCAGAACGTGTCGTGCGGCGAGCGTTCCTGCGACCAGCCGGGAGCCGCGAGCCGCCAGCGCCACATCGTATCCGTTAGCACCACAACAACGCGTCCCTGGCCGAAGCGTGACGCAACGATCAACGGATGTGAAACACCTCCATTGACGACCTGCATGAGCACTTCCGCAGAGGGCGCGGCCCCCGCTGTTTCGTTGTAAGTCAGCAGCGGCGGAAAATTCTTCACCTGCGCGAAGAGCGGCCCGAACACCGGGTGATGCAGCCCGGTATCCGTGATCTGCACCGGGAAATTTCCCTCGTGATACGGCGCGGGCACCTTGATCGGCAGCAGCGGCGCGAGCGCGGTTTTCGCGAGCCCGGTCTCGGCGAAAAGATTCGATCCGCCGAGCAGCACGAGCCCGCCGCCATGGTCCACGAAATCGCGGATCGCGCTGCAATTCGCCGGCGAGAGCGCATCCGGTGTGAGGTCGCCGAGGATCACAACCGCGCTGTTGGCGAGCGCCTGCGGCGTGAAATCGACACTGCCCGCTTCCGCACCGTTGTCGTTGAGACTCGCGAGGCGTCCATCGGCCCAGCGCACGAAGGCGTTCAATTGCAAATTGCGGTCGCTCATGATCGCCTTGCGCAGGAATTTGAAATCGAAGCCGAGCGTGTTCTGCACGTAAATCACGCGGTTGCCCGGCTCCATGACCTCGATGATGAACGGATACGAGCGCGCCTCCTTGTCGGCGGCGGGATCTTTCACGCGCAGCTCGTATTGCACCGCGCCGGGCTTGTCGTCCGAGACGGCGAAGGTGGCCTGGCGTGTCTGGTCGTCCTCGTTGAACGCCACCTGAGACTCGGCCTGCTTCGTGCCGTTGCGCCAGAGCTCGACGGGCACGGTCTGGCCGCCCATGCCGATGCCTGCGAGCGAGACGCGGATTTCCGTGTCCCACCCCACGACCACGCGCGGCGGGTAATCGACATTCGCCAGCGAGATGCGCTTCGCGCGCTGTTTCGGCGTGAAGGAATTTTCCAGCTCGAATGTATAAACAGGCGTTTTCGACGAAACCGCCTCCGCCGCGCCGGAGGTATCGAGCCCGTCGGTGAGCAACAGCACACCCGCCAGCGGCTGGCCGCGAAACCGCTCGGAGACCTGATTGGCCGCGTCAACGACATTGGAAACATTGCCGACGAATTTGAATTGGTCGGGGTTCTGCGATTGCTCGTTGAGGCTGCTGTCGAAGGTGAAAATGCGGACGTCAAAATCCTTTTTCGCGCGCTCCAGCGCCTTCGATTTGAACCACTCCTGCACCTCCTGCGCGCGGCGCGGCTGGTGGTCGTCCACGGGATCGGTCATGCTTTCGGAGGTGTCCACCAGCACGGCAAGTTGCGGGCGAAGGACGGTGACCTCGTCGTGGCGCAATTGCGGCTGGAAGAGGATGAGCATCAGCGTGGCCAGCATGAGCAGGCGGAAAGCGCCGAGGCAAACCACACGGGTCCTGGAGCGCACGCCGCGCACCAAACTCCACGCAACGCCGGCAATCGCCGCCAGCGCCGCCACGATGAGCAGCGGCCAGGGAATCACCGGGTACCAGAGCAGGTCGCTCACGTTTTCACCTCCATTTCGGAGGGCCGGAACGAAACACCGATGCGACGCTTGTTTAAACGACCCGTCTGGATATGCTGCGCGTCGCCCTGGGCGCGGTTGCGTGCCATCACGTTCGCCAGGATCGCCTCGGCGGCGAAGGCCGCCAGCGCCAGCACCAGGAGCACCGGCCACACCGGCACGTTGCCGCGGCTTCGTGCGAGCCAGAGTTTGAGATTGTCGATCCCGTTTATGGTTTCGATGGGAAGGATTTTGGAAAGCGCGCTGTCATCGATGGGTTTCAGGTTCGACTCGCGCCGGTCGGCATTGACCGCGACGACTTCCAACGTCCCCTGCTTCGCGGAACTGATTTCGTAGAATCCGCTCTGCTCCGTGCGCTCGACGAGCTGCGTCCTGTCACCGGCGGGCAGGTCATGTGTCGAACCATCGGGATATTTGATCGTGAGCGCTTCGTCGCGAGGGATGTTCGCCGCCATCGGGATCGCATCGCCGACGGTGAAGCCCGCCTTGCCGCCGGTCTGTTCGGCCGAGAGCCGGGCGATCTGCTGCACAAGCGGCAGGAATGCAGGCGACAATGGAAAATCGCCCCACGAACGATCGGCGGAGGCGTTCACGATCATCACGCGTCCCGGTCCGCGGTTTCCAAAAATGAGGAATGGCGCGTTGTTGGAAAAAGTAATGAGCGCCTTCGCGTCGGGATTGATTTTCCAATCGATGATCTTGTGCTGCGGCAGCGCGGGGAAGGGTGTGTTTGAATCCCAAGCGTCGGCGAAAAGCGGGTTCGCGGGATCGAGGATTTTTGTGGAGAGGCGGCCGGCGGGAAGCTCGCGGATGGCGGCCGGTTTCGCGGGCAGGAAATCCATGTGCGCGAGGTTTGTAACGGAGGCGAGGTCGCCGGGGAAAAGCACAACTGTGCCGCCACCTTGCAAATAATCATCCAGCCGCACCAGTGCGCGGTCGCTCAGGCCCGGGACATCCGCGAGAAACACCGCGGAATAACCGCCGAGCGTGGTTTCCTCGAGTTCCGGGGCAGGGACGGTGCGCGCGGGTAAAACATCCGTTTCGCCGGCGGTCAACGCCTTGCCCAAAAAGTAGCCGGAATGAAGCTGCGCCGCGCCTGCCTCTTGGCCTTCGACAATCAAGACGCGCGGCGGCTGATAGACAGGCACTGTGAAATAGAACTGGTCGTCCGCGGGCAGGTTATCGCCCTGGATGGCGGCGACAGCCCGCACCCAACGGCCCTCGATCGGTGGCGGCTGGAAATCGAGCGGCACTTCCACCGAAGCGCCGGGCGCGAGATCGAGCGGCTTTTGGGCGACACGCCCGCCGTTGAATTTCACTTCGAGCAGGTCCTGGGAAGAGCGCGCTGAGAAATTTGCGACAGTCGCGCTCGCGGAAAACGGGTTGCCCGGTGTGATGAACGGCGTCTGGATCCGTACTTCGCTCACGGCGGAGTTCGCGGCGGCGAGATCATCCGGGCGCACGATCAAGGAGTGCAAATCGCTCTTGGTCCATGCGTCGTCGAAGACCGGGTTCGCATCGAAGCGCCAGCCGTAATCCTGGTTGTCGGTGAAAAAATAAAGCTCGCGTATCCCGTGCGATCCCTGCGCGACGATCTTGCGCGCCTCGCGAAACACCGCCGAGAAATCCGAGCGGTCCTCGCTCTGCCGGATGCTTTCGACGGTTTCGCGCGCCACGCGATGGTCCACGGTCGGCTCGGCGATCAATTCATCCACGCGATCGCCGACGGTGAAAATCGCGACGTCGTCGCCGGGCTTGAGATCGTCGATGACTGCAAGCGCTTCCTTCTTCGCGGACTCGAGGCGCGAGTCGTCACCCGGGCGGTAGCCCATGCTCATCGAGTTGTCGATGGCGAGCACGACCGTGCGGGGCGCGTCACCGCCAAAAAGTTTCGCCGCTTTCGTGGAAATCACCGGGCGCGCCGCGGCCAGCGCCAGCAGCGCGAAAATGAGGCAGCGGAGCAAAAGCAGGATGATATTCTCGATGCGCGAGCTGCGGCTCGTCTTCGCTGCGACGAGTTTAAGAAAGCGCAGCGTGCTGAAATTGACCTGCACCACTCGCCGCCGCTGCCAGAGATGGATGATGATGGGCGCGGCCAGCGCCGCAAACCCGTAGAGCATCCATGGAGAGAGGAGCGACATTGTTTTACAACGACATGCGCCGGCGCTCGGCGAGGTATTGCGCGATGAAATCCTCGTAATTGTTTTCCGTGGAGACGAGGCGGTAATCGACGTTCATCACCGCGCATTTCTGGCGGCAATCGTCGATGGATTTCTGGAGCTCCTGTTTGTAGGCGAGCCGGGCGAGCGCGGGGTCGAGTTCGAGCTTTTCGCCGGTCTCCATGTCGATGAATTCCGCCACGCGGTCGATGGAGAGCTCGAGTTCGCACGGGTCGAGGATTTGCAGCAGGATCACGTCGTGCATTTTTTTGCGGAAATGCGCGATGGCGCGGAAGACGGCCCCGGCGTCGTCGAAGAGGTCGGACATGAGCACCATCAGGCCGCGGCGGGAGGCCGTCTCGGCGAGGGTGTGGAGCGCCTCCCCGGTGTTGGTGCGGTTTTTCGGCTCGTGCGCGGCGAGGCGCTCGACGAAGAGGCGCAGGTGGCGCGAGCCGCCGCGCGCGGGGATCTGCTCGCGGATCTTGTCGTCGAAAATCGTGAGCCCGAGCGAATCCTGCTGTTTGCTGACGATATACCCGAGCGCCGCCGCCACCCGGCAGGCGTAGTTGTATTTCGAGGGGCGGTCGCCGGAGGAGTAGGCCATGGAGCCGGAGCCGTCGATCACGATGTGCGTGCGCAGGCTGGTCTCCTCCTCGAAGCGTTTTACATAGTATCGCTCGGTGCGTCCGAAGACTTTCCAGTCGAGATTGCGGAGATTGTCGCCCTTCACGTACTGGCGGTGGTCGGCGAATTCGACGCTCGCTCCCTTGAGCGGGCTCGCATGCATGCCCGCGCGGAACCCCTCCACCACATAACGCGAACGCACCACAAGCGTCTCGAGCTTGCGCATCGCTTCGGGAGTGAGGAAATCGGTGATGCCGGCCATGGCGCTAGAAAGTGACTGCGAAAAGTTGGTCCACGCCGGCCATGAGCGCCCACTTGTCGCCGATGTAGAGGAGGATGCAATCGTCCACGCGCCCGCCGGGCTGGATCACGGTGATCACGGCGGTACCCGCACGGTCGGAGCGGAATTCGAGCGCCTTGGAACCGGCGATGTCACGCAGCGCGATGGTCCATGCCGGTTGTTTAACAGAGCGATGGCGCACGGCGTCGTCGAGATTTCCAAGGTGCGGATACCGCGCAGGTCCGAGCTGGTAGCGCTGGCCTTCGAACCCCGTGAACCCTTGCGGCGTGGCGAGCTTGTAAACCCACGGATCGCCCCATGGGTCCTTGCGCAAATTCTCCGGGATGCCCGCTGCGATTTCGTCGAGGGTCGCGGGGAACCGGACGTTGCGCCGGTAATAATTGCGCAGAGTCGTGTCAATGTCCGCCATTTGCAGGCGCGCCAGCCACGCACGCGAGATTTCCGCCAACGCCAAGTCCACGGGCTGCTGCGATTTCGAAGCGGCGAGTTTTTCGATCTCGCCGCGCCACGTATCAACCGGCGCGCCGGACATGATTTCGAGAAAGAGCTTTTGAAACTGCGCGGCGGGCGCAAGTTCCGGCGGCAGCGCGGCGGCGGCATCATCCACCGCGGCCTCCTGCGTCTTCGCGGCGTTTTTGTCGAGAAAGGCGACCTGCTGCGGCCACGCATCGACAGGCGTTGCAGCATGCGCGGCAAAACCGAGTCCCGCAATCAAGACCAGCGCGAGGGCGCTAGTGGGTGACCGCATAATAGAGGACGTTCACGCCGATGGCCGTCGCGTCCGACGCCTCGTAGCCCTGCGCATAAGGAGCGATGGCGCGTTCCCAGCCGGCGCTGAGATCGTGGGGGCTGTAGATGACGCCGAGCGAGCCATTGACCTGGATGCCGTAAATCTCGGGGGAGACCTCGGTCTGGTTATTCGAATGCACCGCGAGCGCGGGGCGCGCCTTTACCTGGCCGATGACTTGCGGTTGTTTGAATATCGCGTGGTTGGCTGGCAGCGCGGCAAGCTCGCTGCCGGGCAGCACCTTCGCCATCTCGGCGCGGAAGGCCGCGTCGAACGACTGCCGCCCCTCCGAGGCCTCGGCGAAGAGCACGCCGCCGTTCATAAGGAACTGTCGCAGGTTCGCGCGCTCCTTGTCGGTGAGCGTGAAATCGGTGGTGCCCGCGATGTAGAGGAACGGCATTTCGAAAATCGACGAGTCGGCGAGGCTCACGTCGCGCAGCTCGAACGAAACCGGCGTCCCCGTCGCGGTGTGGAATTGGTTGAGCAGCATCGGGAACGCGGCGGTGCGCGTTTTCCACGGGCCATCGTAAATCACCTGGCCGACGCGGAATTTGTCGGCGGTCTTTTTGTCGGCGTTCACGAGTTCCACGCTTTTGCCCACGCTGCGCCCGGCGTCGCGCATGGCGGTGACATAGCTCACGATGTTCGCCCCGAGCTTGCGCGCGTCGCCATCCACATAGCCCCAGCTATCGTGTTGGTTCGCCTCCCAGCCGAGCGCGAAATCCCAGCGGGAAATGAAAATTGCCGTGCGGTTGTCGATGTCGACACCATCGATCCAAGGATGCGGGTCGGTCGCCATGCCGTCCTTCACCATGCGGTCGCGGTAGGCGACTTTATCGATGTCGTAAAACGAGTGAAAAACCGGGTGGTCCATGCGCAGGCGGTAAAGCGAACGCTCGGGGAGGATCTGGTGCGCGGCGACAAGCGCGGACTGGTAGGCGTCGGGATTGCCGACGAGTGAATTAAAAATGATCGTTCCGCCGTTGAGCACGTAATCGTGCAGCAGCGCGATTTCCTTCGGGTTCAACTTGAACGGTTTGTAGCCGGAGCGGTAGAGGACCGGGTTCTGCGCGGCATCGGGCGAGATTTGGCCGAACGCCTTGACGTTCGAGCTGAAGTGGACGTTCATTTGCTGGCTGATCCATTCGAGCAGGCCCTTCACGTCATTCGGCGTGCGCGTCCAGTCGTCGTTATCGGCCGAGCGGATTTTCGTAAGCAGCACCGGCGGCTGCGGCGGGTTCTTTTTCTCCTGCCGCTTCATCGGCACCACGGGATACGGGAGCGGCGGCATCCCCTCGGAGGAGGAGACTTGGGCCGGCGGCGGCTTGGGTTGTTCGAGCGGGGGCGGCTCGGGCGGTTTCGGGTCGGCGAGCGCGTGGGTGGCGATGAATGCGAACGTCGCGGCAAGGGCGGCGCGGAGCATTCCGGTGGGGAGGAAGCGAGCCATAGGTCTTGTGCAAGGATAAGGGACGGAAAGCGTCCCTTCAAGTTGAAAGACTCCGCGTCATTTTCCTTGCGGAAATGAAGACTACCGGCGATGAATTTCCGCGCATGAACGTGCTCATCCTCGCGGCGGGTTACGCCACCCGCCTTTACCCGCTTACCCTCACGAAAGCCAAGCCGCTGCTCGAAGTCGCAGGCAAACCGATGATCGAGTGGGTGCTCGACAACCTCGCGCCCATCCCTGACATCGACAAGGTTTACGTGGTGACCAACAACAAATTCGCGGCCGATTTCCAAGCGTGGGCGGATGGCTACGCGAAGCGCCAGCCGAAGCTGAATTTCAAAATCGTGAACGACGGCTCGACGAGCGACGCCGACAAGCTCGGCGCGATCGGGGACATCAATTACGTGATCAAGACCGAGGGAATCGGCGGCCAGGACCTGATCGTGGTGGCCGGCGACAATCTTTTCAACCAGCCGCTCGAGGGATTCGCGGAGACCGCAAAGGGGACCGCGGCATGCCTCGCGGTTTACGATGTCGGCAATCTCGAAGAGATCAAAAAGTATAACAATATTTCAACAGACGGCAACGGCATCATCACCCATTTCGAGGAGAAGCCGAAAAATCCCACCGGCACCATCACCGGCATCGCGCTCTATTATTACGCGAAGGAAACCGTGCCGCTTTTCCAGACCTACGTCGACGAGGGGAACAATCCCGACCAGCCCGGGCGGTTCGTGCAATGGCTCTACCAGCGCAAACCGGTGAAGACGTGGCTCGTGCCGGGCACTTGGTTCGACATCGGCAGCAAGGAGACGCTGGAGGAGGCGAACCGGATTTTTGCGGCGTTCGTGAAGTAAACGCGGGTGCGCCATGACCGAAGCCGCTTATTCCGCGCATCCGGCCCTCACCGTCACTGCGGATGCCGCGTTGCCGGCGCTCTGCCTGGCGGCGCTCCTGCTTCCTGCCATCGCGCAACGCAAAGGGCGTCTGGCATGCCCGGGGCTTTTTTGGATTTGTGCGTTTGGCTCAATCGCGCTGCTCTACGCCGTGCGGCAATTGGACCACCAAATAGGCTGGTGGGCGTCGCATCAATTGAGGTTCAGTTCCCACACCGCGCTCGGCATTTCGGTGGCGGTGACTCTTTCCGTTTTTCGCCCCGTGCTGCTTCCGCTGCTTGCCGTCCTGCTGGCGGGTTATTTCTGGCTGATCGTTTATCTCCAGTACCACCACCCGGCCGATATTTACACAACGGCGGCGGCGATCCTGCCGCTGAGCTTGCTCTGCCACCTGCCGTGGGCGCTCAAACGGCGGGCTTAGTGCTGGTGCGAGTGCCAGCGGGAGGCGTTCGCCGCAGTGGCTTTTTGGAAGTTTTTTTTGAGCAGGCGGGGCAGGTGCCGTAGAGCGTCATCTCGTGGTCTTCCACAATGAACCCCCCGGGGATGATCGTGCCGCTGGCAAGGTGCAGCGGGCAGACGCTGAGATCATAGACATGCCCGCAGTTGCGGCACTGGAAATGGTCGTGGTGGCCGAGGTTGGCGGATTCGTAGCGCGTCTCGCCGCTGGGGAGGATCACGCTCTGGATTTCGCGCGCGGTGAGCAGCAAATTCACGGCGCGATAGACCGTGGCGATGCCGAGCGGGATTTTCTTTTTCGCGAGCGCGAAGATTTCCGGCACGGAGAGGGGGCCGTTGGCCTCCGAGAGGACTTTGAGGATGGCTTCGCGCTGGCGGGTTTGCCGCTGGCCGAGGGTGGTGGTTTTCATTCAGGAACCTCCGCGTTTGCGCAATGTTTGGAGAATTTTTCTTGAATCACGGGCCCCGTGGAACAGTAAATAGAAAATCACGGTGTCTTGTTCCACCCGGTAATATAATTTATAGGGAAAACGTCGAAGCAGGACCCTGCGGAAATCGGAATAAACTTGTCGCGAAAGAAGAGGACTGCGTTCTGCTTGCGTAACGGAAGCGTAGAAAGCTCGAAGAAAGTCATGTCCCAAACCGGTGGCCCGATTTTCATACCATAGAAATGCCTCGGTTGCGTCATCGAGCAATTCCGGCCTTATTAACGACCTATATTTCACAGCCGCTCGGCTAAGAGCCGTTTGAATTCCTCCAGCGTGAGCGCGGACTCGGGCGATTTGAGGTGCGCTTCCATGCGTTCATCCAAAAGCTTCTTTTCCGCTTCGGTGACTGGAAGTTCATCGGGCATCGCGCGAATTGAATCCCAGAGGTCCTCCACTAATTGCAGCTTTTCTTCAGCCGTCAGCAGGTTAATTTGCGGAATATCTGAAAGCGTCATGGCTCCGCACTATACCAGAAAACCCGCGTTCGCCAAGAGCGGCGGGGGCCGATCAATTTGACGCCGGGCCGGAAGTGGTGCCGGAGGCCTGCGGCGATGCCGCGGGCGCGGCAGACGAAGCAGCGGTTTCGAATTCCGTTTTCAACCGCTCGATGAGCGCCTGCACGAGGGGACGGCGTTTCTCCTCCATCTCCATTTGCAGCTTCTGCTCGATCTTGCGCCGCTCCTCGGTGTAGCGCTTTGCGAACAGCTCGCGCGTCTTGTCATCCAGCTGGAGGCCGGTCTGCTTGATGGCGTCATTGATCTCGGCCTGCATCCGCTCGTGGCGCACTTTTTCGGATAAACGGAACTGGTCCCGTTCCTCACGGGTCATTTTCACCCAACGCCGCCAGTTTTCCCTCACGCTTTGCTGCTCGTCGGGTGCAAGGCTGTCGTAATATTTCTGCTGCTCAGGTGTGAGAAAATCGCGGCTGAACGGGCGGCGTTTGCCCGGCCCCGTATGCGAGTCGTCTTCCCCGCTGGCGGATGGCGATGCCGACGGCGCGGGCGAAGCGGAAGCGATGGCAGGGGTCTGGGCCTGGCAGAGCGGGCCGTGGTTGAAAAATGAAAACAACGCGGCGCCGAGCGCTACTCGGAAGAATCTTCGAGCCATATCGAATTTTCTTCGTTCGCCGCCAATTCGTCAAGATGCGCGATGACCTCCGGGTCATCCGTCTTGTTGTCGGATTTGTTCGTATCGGGCGCGGGTGCGACCGCCACAGGAACGACTGGAGCGACCGGCTTGTGCTGGACGAACATCCGCGAGGCATTCACGCTCAGCAGCACCACGGCCAGCGTACAGACCGATGCCAGATGCCAGCGCCTGAGCAACCATGAGAAGACGCCGGGCTGGCTTCCTTGGTCCTTCGCTTGATCTTTCGACAGCCGGATTTCACGCAGCACATTCCGGGAGAAGAGCGGGGAGCCGGCGTTTTTTGCATCGCGCGCCTTGCCCAGCAATTCCCAGAGATCGTCTCGATCATCAGGCTTGTTGTCGAAGTCGTTCATGTAATCCGGTACATGAAACACTCCAACCCCGGCAAAGTTGCAAGATTTTTTGCTAAGATTAGTTAAGACTCCGGGCCGCGTCCTCTGTGGCCGTCGGCGAACAGGTTGTTTAAACCTCTGTCGCCTCTAAAAATCCCTCGAGTTGGCGGATGCGGGTCGGGTGGCGCATCTTGCGGAGCGCTTTCGCCTCGATCTGCCGGATGCGCTCGCGGGTGACCTTGAACTGGCGGCCCACTTCCTCAAGTGTGCGGCTGTAGCCGTCCACGAGGCCGAAACGCTGCTCGAGCACCTGGCGCTCGCGCTCGGTGAGGGTCTCGAGCACATCCTTGATCTTCTCCTTGAGGAGGACGATCGCGGTCATGTCGCTCGGGTTCTCGGCCCCCTTGTCCTCGATAAAATCGCCGAAAGTCGTGTCATCGCTGTCGCCCACCTGCGCCTGAAGCGAGATCGGCTGCTGCGCCATCTTGAGCACCGCGCGCACGCGGTCGACCGGGAGCTGGATTTCCTCCGCGACTTCCTCGGGGGAAGGCTCGCGGCCGTATTCCTGCACGAGCTGCTTTTGCACGCGCATCAATTTGTTGATGGTCTCGATCATGTGGACCGGGATGCGGATCGTGCGCGCCTGGTCGGCGATGGAGCGGGTGATCGCCTGGCGGATCCACCACGTGGCGTAAGTGGAGAATTTGTAACCGCGGCGGTATTCGAATTTCTCGACCGCCTTCATGAGGCCCATGTTGCCCTCCTGGATGAGGTCGAGGAAGGAGAGGCCGCGGTTCGTGTATTTCTTCGCGATGGAAATGACGAGGCGCAGGTTGGCCTCGACCATCTCGGTCTTGGCCTTGAGCGACTTGCGCAGCCATTTCTTCAGCTCGTGGTATTCGGTCACGAATTCCTCGGCGCTGAGCCACGTGCGGAGCTGCACGTCGGTGAGCTTGCCGGCGTAATCGGTCTTCGCGTGGTCGCGGTGCGCCTTGTGGCCGTGGCCCTTGGCGGGCTTCTTGTATTTCTCCAACTCGGTTTGGAGGTGCGTGATGAGGCGGAAATTTTCGTCGGCGAGGTGGACGAACTCCTCGGTCACCTTCTGCTTGAAGTAAAATTTCGGGTAGAGCTTCTGCAGCTTCTCGTGCGCCTTGCGGAATTCCTGGTACGACTTCGTGTTCGGGTTCTTCGAGCCGATGGAGACGAGGTGCTTGTAGGCCTTGGCGACGTCCTTCGACAATTTCTCGAGGTTTTCGCAAAGACGGGGGAGCTGCTTCATGTAGCGCTCGCGGCTCTCGATCTTCTTGTCGAGGATCACGCGGTCAAAACGCTCGCGGCCTTCCTGCAATTTCAGCGCGAGGTCGAGATAGGCGCGCGCGATGAAACCGAAATGGTTGATGTGCTTCTGCACCATCAACTCCGCGTCCTCGATGCGCTTGGAGATCTCCACTTCCTGCTCGCGGGTGAGGAGCGGCACCTGGCCCATCTGCTTGAGATACATGCGCACCGGGTCGTCGAGGATGTCGAGCTTCGACTCGGGCTTTTCCTCCTCTTCGTCGTCCGTATCCTTTTTGCCGTCCTTGTAGCGATCCACCTCGGAGGCTTCGATGATGTCGAACTCCATGCCCTTGAGGCGCATGATGATCGCTTCCATCTCTTCGGGGTCGTTCACACTCTCGGGGAGCGCTTCGTTGAGGTCGTCGAAAGTGAGATAGCCCTGCTCTTTCGCGAGCTTGATCAATTCACGCAGCTTGTCCTGGATTTCCGGGCTGTCGATGCCGCCTCGTCCGGCGGGTTGCGCGGGCGCAAGGGCGGAGCGGGCGCCCTTCTGTGGGGCATGGTTTCCGTTGGCCTTCGCGTGAGGTTCTTCCTTGCGAGCCTTGGCTTTGGGAGCCGGCTTTGCCACATGGGGAGCCGGCTTCGCCTTGGGAGCGGGCTTATGAGGCTTTTTGGAAGCGGGCTTGGCGATGGTTTTCGCTACGGTTTTTTTGGCTTTGGCGGCTGCAGCTTTTTTAGCGTGAGCCGGCTTTTTCTTGGGTTTGGCTGAGGTTTTGGAGGACTTTACGGAAGCTTTTTTGATGGATTTGGACATACTCAGCCGGTGTTCAGGGATTTGGCCCCTGCTATTCTTGGTCAGGATTTGGAGAAAAAGGCCGCGCAATATCGGTTAGCCTCCTCTGAAGGTCAAGTATTTCTTTTTGCAGTTCCAGCGCCTCTTTTTGGGTCGTTTCGGGGGCCTTCAGGATGGCATTAATCGAGTCCAACCGGCGCTTGATTTGACGCTGCTGGAGGAAACACCAGGCATCCTGCGCGGTCTTGAGCGGATGCCACGATTTTCCGACGGTTTCCTCCGGACGGATGGAGACCGCATCGTGCCTGGAAGGGAGGCTCAGCGGCAGGACGCCCCGCTCCAGGATGCGCCGGATGCCGGCTTCCTCGTTGCCAGGAAGCGTGGCCAGCCAGGAATTGAGGCCGGCGCTGTCGCCGGGAGTGATGTCCAACGCCAGGACCTTCGCGAGCAAATCCATCTCGGGCTCGCTGGAAAGAAGTTCCTTCCACTCCTGCTGGAGGAGCCAGGTGCGCGCCCCGGCATCGGTGAGCGCCACAAGGACCAGGTTCGCGCCCACGGGATCGAGTTGCAAAGGCGCGGCGGATTCAGCGCCCTTCGGCTGCTCCTCGCGTGTTTGGGATGCCTGCGGGCGCTTGAGGAGTTTTACAAATTCCTGCATCGAGATTTCCAGCCGTGTTGCGACCTTGTTGCTTACGGCTTCGCGCAGCATCGAATCGGTGATGAGGCTCACCCATGCCGCCATCCTCCTCGCGAATTGCATCCTGCCCCGCGGCGTGGCGAAATCCGGCGCCGCCGCCGCGCGCGCGATCTGGTAATCGAAAAAATCCTTCGCCCCGTCGATCAGCGCCGTGAAAGCTTCCGCCCCCTTTTTGCGAATGAGGGAATCGGGGTCGTCCCCCGCCGGCAGCGCCGCCACGCGCACCGAGAGATTCTCGCCCAGCAACGACGGCAGCGAGCGGTCCGCCGCCTTCTGCCCAGCCGTGTCGGAATCGAAACAGAGCACCACTTCCTCGACATAGCGCTTGAGGATGTGCGCCTGCTTTTCCGTGAACGCCGTCCCCTGCGGTGCGATCACATTTTGGATGCCCGCCTCGAACGCGGAGATCAAATCGATCTGCCCCTCCAGCACGATCGCCACGCGCTTGTCGATGAGCGGGCGCTTCGATTTGTGGAGGCCGAACAGCACGTTCCCCTTCGTGAAAAGCATCGTCTCCGGCGAGTTCACGTATTTCGCCGCCTTCGCATCCGCGTCGAGCACGCGCCCGCTGAAGGCGATCACCTCGCCCTGGTCGTTGCAAATCGGGAACATGACGCGCCCGCGGAACCGGTCGTAGAAATCGCCGCCGCCCTCCTCCCGCGAGGAGACGAGGCCGCTCTGGCGGATTTCCTCCCTTGTAAAACCTTGTGATACAGCCCAGCCGCTGAGGGCGTCCCACGCATCGGGCGCGTAGCCGATTTTCCACGCCTTCGCCACCTCCGACGTGAAGCCGCGTCCCTTGAGATAATCGCGCGCCGGCTGCGCCCCCTCCGTCTTGAGCAGGTTGTAATGGAACCAATCCGCCGCCTGCTGGTGCAGCGCCAGCAGCCGCCGCCGCAACTTCGAACGCCCCTCCTCCTCCGCGCTGAACTCCGTCATCTCGATGCGGATGCCCGCGCGCTCGGCGAGCTTGCGCGCCGCGGACACGAAATCGGTGCTCTCATACTCCATCACGAACCGGAACACCGTCCCATTCGCGCCGCACCCGAAGCAATGATACGCCTGTCGCGCCTGGTTCACATTGAACGACGGCGTCTTCTCCCGGTGGAACGGGCAGAGCGCGCGGAAATTCGGCCCGCTGACCTTCTTGAGCGGGAAATAGCCGCCGATCACATCCACGATGTCATTCGCGGCGGCGATCTGCTGGATTATTTCGTCGGGGATTCTAGGCACGGATTGGAATGTGGGTCAAAACGGGAGCGTTATTCAGTGGGATTCACGGATGGCGCATTTTCCATCACTCCACCGGCGACATCGCCCAGAATTTCTCGAAGGCCCCGCTCCAGTCGCGGTCTTCGACCGAGGCGCGCGCGTTTTTGCTCATGGAGGTGCGCAATTTCGGGTCCTCGATGAGGCGCACGGTTGCGGCTGCGAAATCATCGGCGTCGAGGCTCCTGGTCACGTAGCCGGTCTTGCCGTTTTGCACCAGCTCGCGGGGGCCACCCATGTCGGAGACGATTGCGGGCAGGCCGGAAGCGAACGCCTCGATTACGACATTGCCGAAGGTGTCGGTGGTGCTCGGGAAGACGAAGATGTCGGATGACGCGTAAGCCTTCGCCAGTTCGAGACCCGCGAGATAGCCGGTGCAACAGGCGTCGGGGAGGATCGATTTCAGTTCCTTCAAATAGGGCCCGTCGCCCACGAGCAGCAGTTGCATGGGACCCAGCGCGCCGTTTTTCGCGGCGAGCTTTTTGTAGGCGGCGGCGAGGACGTCGAGGTCTTTTTCCTTCGAGATGCGGCCCACGTAGAGGAGCACGGTCGAGTCGGACTTCACGCCGTATTGCTTGAGGAATGCCCGGTCACGGCGCGATGGGTCGAAGAGCGTGGTGTCCAACCCGCGCGGCAGGATTGCGATTTTGTTCGCCGCGATGCCGCGCTCCACCCACGCGCGCCGATAATGCTCGGAGTTCACGTAGATCAAATCGAGCTGGGAATAAAACCAGTGCATGTAGTCCCACGTGAGCGTCTCAAGGAAATTATCGTCGGTGAGGATGCGGATGTATTGCGGGAAGTCGGTGTGATAAATCCCCACGGCTCGCAGGCCGAGCATCTTCGCCGCGATCAGCGCGGTGATGCCGATGGGCCCCGGCGTGCTGATGATCAGCTCGGTGAATTTCTCGCGCTGGATGTAATCGAGCATCTGCAAAATCGGCGGGAAACTCAGCTTTTGCAGCTCGTATTCCGGCAGCTCGAACTCGCCCACGGGCTGGAAATTTTTGATCGGAATGTCGGTGATCTGGATCGTCGTGCGCGATGTCACGACCGTGAGGTCGCCGCCCGCCTTCACGCCGGCGAGCGTCATTTTGCGGATCGTCGTCGCAACGCCGTTCACGTCCTCGAGCGTGTCGGTGAACCACGCCCGCTTGCGGTTCTGCAATTCGGGCGGGATTTTGCCCGCCGTGTCGAGGCAGATTTCGCGCAGCCATTTGCGCGAGGGCGACTGGCTCTTGAATGAGTAAATATACGGGCTCAGCAGCAGGAAGATCGGCGCAAGCATGCTGGCGTCCTGGATGCTCTCGAGGATATTCCCCGTGGAGAGCTTCTGCACGAATTGCTTGAAGTAACGGAACGCGAGCTGGTTCGCGAAAAAGTTCGCGATGATAAACGCGCGCCGCTCCGGCTCCTCGATGCCGGCGGTTTCCTTCGCGAGCAGGTTCTTCACGTCGGTCTCCTTGAAATAGGAGGACATCTGTTTCCAAAGCGAAGCATTGGCGGGTTTCGCAAGCTCGAAGATTTTCCCCGTGGCAATGCCTTGTGCGAGGAACCCCATTTTGTCCATGAACGAAAATTCCGTCGGGTCGCGCCCTTCCATGAATCGCGAGAACACCTTTTCGAGCAGCCCGTGGCTTTGCCGGTCGCCGCGCAGGAACTTGTCCTTCACGAACGCGAACATCGTGTTGTAAAGGCCGTGCGAAAGGGCGAGGGGAGTTCCGCCTTCGCCGTGCGCCGTGCAATCACCTGCGCGAACTTTTTCCAAAAACTCCGCTGGCGTTTTGCAT
>DASZPK010000472.1:0-4092 GCA_035550335.1 Chthoniobacteraceae bacterium
AGCCACGGGTTCTCCAGCTTTCTCCAGACGCTTGGGCTGAACAGCAGGAAAGTCTTCCACACGCTGGAAATCGGCGGCGTGGCGCTCGCATGGCTGATCTTCGCCGGTTACATCTCGATTCCCGTGTCGGTCATCATGGGATTCCTGAAATTGAAATAATTCCATGAACCTCGACTCCAAAATTCCCGCGGGCCCTCTCGAAAAGAAGTGGGAGAAACACAAGTTCGACTCGAAGCTCATCAACCCGGCCAACCGCCGCAAATATGACATCATCATCGTCGGCTCAGGCCTCGCCGGCGGGGCGGCGGCGGCCACCTTGGGCGACCTCGGCTACAAGGTGAAATGCTTCTGCTACCAGGACAGCCCGCGCCGCGCCCACTCCATCGCGGCGCAGGGGGGCATCAACGCCGCGAAGAATTACCAGAACGACGGTGACAGTGTTTACCGGTTGTTTTACGACACTATCAAGGGGGGCGACTTCCGATCGCGCGAGGCGAACGTCTACCGGCTCGCCGAGGTGAGCTCAAACATCATCGACCAGTGCGTGGCGCAGGGGGTGCCCTTCGCCCGCGAATACGGCGGCCTGCTCGCCAACCGCTCCTTCGGCGGCGCGCAGGTCTCGCGCACGTTCTACGCGCGCGGCCAGACCGGCCAGCAACTCCTGCTCGGCGCCTATTCCGCGCTATGCAAACAAATCGCGCTTGGCAACGTGCAGATGTTCCCCCGCACCGAGATGCTCGACCTGGTGCTGATCGACGGCCACGCGAAGGGTATCGTCGTGCGCGACATGATCACCGGGAAAATCTCCTCCCACGCCGGCGACGCGGTCGTCCTCGCCACCGGCGGCTACGGCAACGCCTTTTACCTCTCCACCAACGCCAAAGGCTGCAACACCACCGCGATCTGGCGCGCCCACAGGAAGGGAGCCCTTTTCGCGAATCCGTGTTACACGCAAATCCACCCGACCTGCATCCCGGTCAGCGGTGATTACCAGTCGAAATTGACGCTCATGTCCGAATCGCTCCGTAATGACGGGCGCGTATGGGCGCCGAGGAAAAAAGGCGACAAGCGCCCGCCGAACGAGATTCCCGAGGCCGAGCGCGATTATTACCTCGAACGCAAATACCCGAGCTACGGCAACCTCGCCCCGCGCGACATTTCCTCGCGCTCGGCGAAGGAGGCTTGCGACGACGGGCGCGGCGTGGGCGCCAGCGGGCTTGGCGTGTATCTCGATTTCGCCGACGCCATCAAGCGCCTGGGCGAGCCGGTCATTCGCGAGCGTTACGGCAACCTTTTCGACATGTATCACAAAATCACCGCGGAGGACGCCTACAAGGTCCCGATGCGCATTTTCCCCGCGGTGCATTACACGATGGGCGGGCTCTGGGTGGACTACAACCTGATGAGCAACATCCCCGGCCTGCACGTGCTGGGCGAGGCGAATTTCTCCGACCACGGCGCAAACCGCCTCGGCGCAAGCGCGCTGATGCAGGGCCTCGCCGACGGCTATTTCGTGATCCCCGCGACCATCGGAAATTACCTCTCCACGCAGTTCGGCAAAAAGGTGAATCCCGATGCCAGTGAATTTGTAAAAGCGGAGAACGAGGTGGAGAACCGCATGAAAAACCTGCTGAGCATCCGCGGCAAGCGAACGGTCGATTCCTTCCACCGCGAACTCGGCCTGCTCCTCTGGGAAAAATGCGGCATGGCGCGCAACGAGGCGGGATTGAAGGAAGCATTGAAAAAGATCCCCGAAATCCGCGCCGAATTCTGGAAGAACGTGAACGTGCTCGGGCAGAACGAGGAACTCAACCAGTCGCTCGAAAAAGCCGGCCGCGTCGCCGACTTCCTCGAGTTCGGCGAATTGATGTGCCAGGACGCGCTCCACCGACGCGAATCGTGCGGGGGCCATTTCCGGACGGAATACCAGACTCCGGAAGGCGAGGCGATGCGCGACGACGGGAATTTCGCATACGTGGGAGCGTGGGAGTATTCCGGCGACCTTGCAGCGCCGGTGCTTCACAAGGAGAAGCTGGATTTCGAAAACGTGCACCTCGCGCAAAGGAGCTACAAATAATGAACTACACCTTACGAGTCTGGCGCCAGCCCAATGGCGAAGCCAAGGGCAGGCTGGTTGACTACCCCGCAATCGGCATCCCGACGGACGCCTCGTTCCTCGAAATGCTCGACATCGTGAACGAAGGGCTCATCGCCAAAAACAAGGAGCCGATCGCCTTTGATCACGACTGTCGCGAGGGCATCTGCGGTATGTGCTCGCTCGTCATCAACGGCGTCCCGCACGGCCCCGAGCGCGCAACGACCACCTGCCAGCTCTACATGCGCCACTTCAAGGAGGGCGACACCATTTCCATCGAGCCGTTTCGCGCAAAATCCTTCCCCGTCCTCAAGGACCTCATCGTCAACCGAAGCGCCTTCGACCGCATCCAGCAGGCGGGCGGCTTCATTACCTCCCGCGTCGGCTCGGCGCCGGACGGCAATTCCGTGGCCATCGCCAAGCAGAACGCCGACCTCGCCATGGACGCCGCGGCCTGCATCGGTTGCGGGGCATGTGTCGCCGCCTGCCCAAATGCCTCCGCCATGCTTTTCGTGAGCGCAAAAGTCTCGCAACTCGCACTCCTGCCCCAAGGCCAGCCCGAGCGCGCCAAACGGGCGCTCGCCATGGTGCGGAAGATGGATGAGGAAGGCTTCGGCAATTGCCGGAATCACTACGAATGCGAGGCCGTCTGCCCGGCGGAGATCAAGGCCACCTTCATCGCGAAGCTCAACCGCGAATTCGCGGTCGCCAACGTGAAGGAGTGCCTGCTCGACACGTAGGGAGGCGCGGCCTCATGCCGCACCGTCCGGAATAAAATCTTCCAGCGGACAATTCCGGGATACCAATTGGCAAAAAACGGGGAGCGTATGGAGACGCTTAATTTCATTATGTCTTGCGACAGAATCTCAATCCCAATTTTCAGAAAATGAATACTACCAAAGGTCTTCAACAATCCACTACGAACGGCGTTTCGAACCTGGCCCAGGCCCGTTGCGGCGAATCCCTCAGGATCATTTCCTTGTGCTCGGATTTACCAGACTGCCAGCGACTGCGCGAACTCGGTTTTTGTGAGATGAGCGAAGTCTGCAAACTCTCCGACAGCGGTGCAATCATCTGCAATTTGCTGGGCACCCGCGTGGCGATAAGCCGCGAACTTGGCTCCCAAATCCAAGTCCGGAGAATGCGCAGATGATGGGAACGCTCGACACCCTGGTTCCCGGCGCCCGCTGCCGTGTGGTGGGTTTCGATCTCGCTCCGGGCCCGCGGCAACGCCTGCTTGAAATGGGCCTCACCGTGGGAGCCGAGTTTGAAGTCATCCGGTTCGCGCCGATGGGCGATCCCGTTGAAATCAAGGTGCGCGGTTACCACCTTTCACTTCGCAAGAGCGAGGCTGCCGGTGTCCGCATTGCGGCCGCTTAATTCCATGGAAACCGTTGCCCAAGCATCCGCGGCTGTGCGTTGCGTGGCCATCGCGGGTAATCCCAACAGCGGCAAGACGACCATTTTCAACGCCCTCACCGGCCTCCGGCAGAAAGTGGGCAATTATCCCGGCGTCACCGTGGAGAAAAAAACCGGCCGCTTTTTCGGCAGCCATGGCGAATTGATGGAACTCCTCGACCTGCCCGGCAGTTACAGCCTGCAGGTGCGCTCCCCGGATGAGGCCGTGGCGCGCGACGTCCTGCTCGGGCGCATCGCGGACACACCGCGTCCCGGCGTGATCATCTGCGTGGTGGATGCGTCGAATCTCGAGCGCAATCTCTATCTCGTCACGCAAATCCTCGAAATGCAAATCCCGGTCGTCATCGCGCTGAACATGGTGGATGTCGCGGAAGCAAACGGCCACGTCATCGATCTCCCGGCATTGCGGGAGGCACTCGGCGTGCCTGTAATCCCGACTGTCGCAACCAAGGGCCACGGCCTTGTGGCGTTGAGGCAGGCCCTGTCCGCGTCCGTGGTTCCCGCTCCCTTGAAATGCGCGCCGATGCCGGATGCCATCGATCGCGAGGCGCGCCTTCTCGCCGGTAAATTGAATTTAC
>DASZPK010000473.1:0-2865 GCA_035550335.1 Chthoniobacteraceae bacterium
CTTGCAAATTAGCCTCTGCCTCGTGACTACCGACTCCCTCCTTAAACGAACCCCGCTATACGCCGAGCATGCGCGCCTCGGGGCAAAACTCATCGGGTTCGGCGGATGGGAAATGCCGGTGCAATACACGGCGATCATCGACGAGCACCAGGCGGTGCGCAATGCCGCGGGGGTGTTTGATATTTCACACATGGGGCAGTTTTTTGTCGCCGGCGCGGGCGCGAAGGATTGGCTGAATCACCTGCTGGCAAACAATGTGGGACGGCTCGAGCCGGGCCAGTGCCAGTACACTTTTTTGCTGAATGAGAGCGGCGGGGTGATCGATGACCTGATCGTTTATCGCTGCGAGCCGGAAAAATATCTCCTCGTGGTGAATGCCGCGCTGATTGATACGGATTTCCAATGGATGCGCTCCCACCTGCGCGACGGTGTGGAGTTCGAAAACCGCAGCGACGAGTTTGCCGGGCTGGCGATCCAGGGGCCGAACGCGGCGAAGGTATTCGAGGCGTTTTTCGAGGGGCGGCATCCGCTTCCGGCGCACAATGAAATCCGCAGAATCGAAAACAGCGGCGTGGATTTCTTCGCGGCGCGCACGGGCTACACGGGGGAGGATGGCTTCGAGATTTTTTTCCCGGCGGGCGATGCGGTGAAAGTCTGGAATGGGCTGCTGGAAAAGGGCGCGCAGCATGCCATCAAGCCGTGCGGCCTCGGCGCGCGAGACACGCTTCGCCTGGAGATGTGCTACCCGCTCAACGGCTCCGATTTGTCCCCGCAGCGCACACCCCTGGAGGCGGGGCTTTTCTTTTTTGTCGATTTGGAAAAAGGCGATTTCATCGGGCGCGATGCGATTGTCAGACAACGCGCCGAAGGCGTCACGCACCGGCTGGTCCCTTTCAAGATGTGCGGCGCGTGCCCGCCGCCGCGCGCGCATTACCCGGTCCGCAAGGATGGCGCGCAGATCGCCGAGGTCACGAGCGGGTCGCTCTCGCCGAGCTTGAACATCGGCATCGGAATGGCTTATATCCCGGTCGGGTTGGCACGGGTCGGCGAGGAGATCGAGATCGATGTCCGCGGTAGATTTTTCCCGGCGGCAATCCAGAAAAAACCACTCTACAAAAAACCATGAGCAACATTCCGCAGGATTTGAAATACGCCGAAACCCATGAATGGCTGCGTGTGGAGGGCGACACCGGCACGGTCGGCATCAGCGACCATGCGCAGGCGGAATTGACGGACATCGTTTACGTCGAGCTGCCCGCGGTGGGCGCGGAGACCGAGGCGGGAAAGGGGGTCGCCGTGGTGGAATCGGTGAAAGCCGCCAGCGATATCTACTCGCCTGTCGGCGGCACGATCACGGCGGTCAATGAGGCGCTGGTTTCCAATCCGGGCTTGGTGAACACCGATCCGTACGGCGAAGGCTGGCTCTTCAAGTTGAAGATCACCGATGCAGCCGGCGTGGCGAAGTTAAAAACGCCCGCGGATTACACCGCGCAGGTCGGGGGGTAAACAGCCGCCCGTTTTTAATAGTAGTTCAGCCCTGGGTAGAGCTGGTTCACCGCGAACAAATGGATGGGCGCGAAAATCGGGCCGAAGCATCTCCATGCGATCAGCAGCCCGATGTAGGCGAAGCGCGGGTTGCGAAGAAATTCGAACAACTCCTGCGCCTTGTGGGGCCTGACAAAAAAGAAGATGAGGCCGCTTCCGTCCATCGGGGGGAGGGGAAGAAGGTTGAACGTGAAAAGGAGAAGATTCAGCGAGAAACAAACGCTGACCAGTTTCGCGCACAGGATGGCGCTTGCCCGCTGCGTGATGGCGTCGGCAATCTGCCCGAAGTGAATCGTATTCGGGGCGGCGAAGAAATGCTCCGCCATTCCCGCGCGGATGAGGAGCGCGGCGAGCAGCACCAGCAGCAGGTTTGCCATGGGCCCTGCGAGCGACATCAGCGCGGACCGGCGCGGATTCCGTATCGCCCAATCCGGGTTGAAAGGAGCGCTGGCCCAGCCGAGCATCCAGCCGCCGATGCAGTAGGAAAGGATGGGCATCACCACCATGCCGATGGGCTCGCGGAGGATGTGCGGCGTGGGATCGAGCGTGACCTGGCCGCCGCGATAAGCGGTGTCATCCCCGAGCTTCAGCGCAGTCCATGCATGCGCGGCCTCGTGCAGCGTTGTCGAAAGCACGAACACCACAAACCAGATGATGCCGTCGGTCAGATTGGGGGTCATCGCGGGCGACGCTACCGGGCGCGGGTTTGAAAGTCAATTCCACCGGGCCGTCTTGAAAATACCCTTTAAAAACTCCCCGGCACGGACAAAATGATCGCGTGACCGGCCTGAAATTCCACACCAGCAATCGGCTTGAGCGATTGGCCGTGAGCCTCGCGCGCGCGCTCGAAACGCCGCTGGGGGATCCGCTCGCGCAGGAAATCATCGTGGTGCAGAGCCGCGGCATGGCGCGCTGGGCGTCGCTGCAACTGGCGCAAATTTCGGGCGTGTGCATGGGGTGCGATTTTCCGTTCCCGCGCGTGTTTGTCGAACGCACGCTGCGCGCGTTTTTCCCGGGGATGGCGGAGCCGGCCGAATTTTCCCCCGGCGCGATGGCGTGGAAAATCCACGCGCTGCTCCCGGGGCTCGCGCGCAGGCGGGAATTCGCGCCGGTGCGGAATTATCTGGACGGGGACGAGGGGTTGAAGGCGTTCCAGCTCTCGGAAAAAATCGCGCGGCTCTTCGACCAATATCTTGTCTACCGCCCCGATATGCTCCTGCGCTGGGAGCGTGACCAGTCGGACAAGCAATGGCAGGCCGCGCTGTGGCGCGAGCTCGTTGGCAAAAAAGGGACGCAACACCTCGCGGCCATCAGCGAATC
>DASZPK010000474.1:0-4684 GCA_035550335.1 Chthoniobacteraceae bacterium
CACGCAAACACCCCCGCGCAATACGCGAGCCCGAGCTGGAAAATGCGCGCGCGCGATTGCCCCGCCTGGTTGATGAACCCGTAAATCTTGAGCGTGATCACCGGCAGCACGCACGGCATGATGTTCAGGAGCATCCCGCCGAAAAACCCGAGGAGGAGATATTGGAGCAGGCTGCCCTGCGCGGGAGGTGCGCCGGCGGTGTTGGTCGCGCCGCCTGGCGCCGCGGTGGATGATGTGGCAGGCGCGGATGGCGCGGCCTTTTGTGGCGGTACGAACCAGCCTTTGGGGGATGCGCCGTCGTAGTAAACCACCACGCCTGAGAGCTGGCTGGGATCGCCGCTGTCGATTTTAATTGTGGTGTGCAAACCGGCAACCGGTGCGGGGTGTTCGATGGTCATCCCTGGTGCGGGCAGCGGGAAAAAATCGAATCCGTTGGGTTCACCGGGCTTGGCAGACCGGATCATCGTATTCCATTCGAAGAGAGCATCATGAAATCCGAGTTCCGCCGTATCCTTGCTGTTGTTCCAACTGTAGGTGAAGTTCTTGTCGCCGATGACAGGCAGCAGGGCGCGGTATTTTGCAAACAAGTCCGCATTCGCCGGCTTTGTTTGCTTTCGCTCCATCGTAATGTCCTCTTGCGCGTTCTCCACCGGCAGCGCGAGCGACAGGTCCGCCTTGCCCGGCACGCAGATTTTCTCGCACACGAGCCAGCTCGCCTTGCCTGCGAGCGTGATTTGTTTCGCGTCGATTTTATCCGGCGGCGTGATGGTGACCATCAGCAACACTTCGTCCTTGTAGACGTAGCTTTGCAGACCGCCCTCATCGTCCTCCTTTTGCGGCAGCGGCCATTGGATCGCGCCCGCCTTGAATCCGGGCGGCAGGTTCCACTCGATCTTCGTGGGGAAACCCGCGTCGCCCGGGTATTCCCAATAGGTATGCCAGCCCGGCTCCGTCTTCATCAGCAGCCCCACCGTGAACGGCTTGCCCGGCACGATCGTATCCGTGTCCGCCACAAGGCTCGCATCCACCAACTGCTCCCCCTCGTATGTCTGCGCGCCGAGAGGCGTCGCAAACGCGGCAAAACAGGCGAGAAGGAAAAGCAGGAAACGTCGGGGCATGGCGGAATCTACCACATTGTCCGAACCAGCCGCAAATACGGATGCGTCCGCGGGTTGCTGTAGCGTGCGCTGTCCCCAGCGCAGGAGCCGCGCGTCGCCGCAGAACGAGGTCTGCGAATCCCGCTGGCCCTGCGTAGTTGCCATCTGCTCCATCCGGGCCTAACCTCAATCGAATGAAAATATTCCCGCTCGTCATCATCGTGGCCCTGCTTTGCCTCGCGGCCAATCCCCTGCGCGCCGCAGACGGCTGGGGCACCGACTATGACAAAGCCCTCGCCCGGGCAAAGGCGGAGAAGAAAATCGTGCTGCTCGACTTCAGCGGTTCGGATTGGTGCCCGGATTGCATCCGGCTCGAGAGGGGTGTCTTCTCGCAGCTGAAGTTCCAGGAATACGCGAAGAAAAATCTCGTCCTGGTCGATATCGATTTTCCGCACAACACGGAGCAGCCCGCCGCGCTGAAAAAGCAGAACTCCGATTTACTGGCGAAATACCGCATTTTTTCCTACCCCACCATCGTCGTGCTCGACAGCGACGGGAAGCAAATCGGCGAACTCGGCTACGAGCCGACCCCCGAGGCATTCCTCGCGAAGCTGGAGCGATTGAAGGGAAATTGAAGATTTCAAATTTCAGATTGCCGATTGAAAAAAGACGTCGCAGGGACTGGCTTTTCTATTCAGCAATTGCCCTCAACCCGGGCTGTTCGAATGACACCCTGAATCCCGAAGAAAACTGGAATCAAAGCCTCGCCCTTCATTTCGCAAGGGGGGTGAAACGGGAAACAAAGCACCCTTGCCGAATAGTGACGCGGCGTTGACGAGATGTAGAGGCGGTCTGTCCCAGCCGTCCTCCAATTGCCGCCCTCCGCCCTCGGCTTCTCACTGCGTTCGAATTCGGATTGGCGCCGAGCGGCTCGCATGCAGGCGGGCACGCGAATTTCATTTGTCAGTCCCATCGCTGGCGGTCAAACAGAGGACGCCCGGGACGGGGTCGCCTCTACAATGTTGCGACGCTTCGCTTTGCCGCTGCGCGCCACTTGGCGCCTCAGTTGTTCTCCGGCTTCACGATCGGCGCGAAGGCTTGGACGATGCTCTCGGGCGGGCAGTGTTTGTTGTACTTATCGATCGCCCATTGCAGCACCTGGCCTTCCTTGTAAAAACTCCGGGGCATGCAGTGGACGATGTAACCGTTGTCGATGGCGTTTGGAAAATCGCTGAAGAGCACGCCGACGATGAAATGGGTGTCGCAGATCCCGACCGCCATGGAATACCATTGCCTGCCGGGGTTGGGGTTTTTCAGGAATTTGTCGATGAGGCCGACTTCGAGCAGGAGCTGCGCGGCTTCGCTGTCATGGCGAATCTCGGCGACTTCTCCGGGATGCTGGGCGAGGATTTCGAGCATGGGGGACATGGGGGCGATATTACCCGCGGCGTGGCGGCGCTCAAGGCAATAGGGAAATTTAAGATTTCAGATTGAAAAAAGACGCTGGAGTGCGCGCTCCCCGTTCAATTTGAAATCCGGCGCAGCGAGACAAATGGTTGCGTGCCCCGATTTTTGACAAAAACTCCGTCCACGAATCGCTGTAGCGTGCGGTGTCCTCACCGCAGGAACGGCGCGTCGCTGCGGAAAGAGTCGCTGCGGAGTCCAACGCCTCCGCTGAGGACAGCGGACGCTACAAATTCCAGCGGTGCGTTTTCTCTAATACCAAAAAAACAAACCCCGGCGTCTCCGCCGGGGTTTGCTGTTGTTTAAACCAAGTTGCGTTTCGGCTTACCAGCTGTATTTGAAGCCGCCCTTCACGCTCTGCTCGAGGTAGTCCTGCTGGCCGGCCTGCACGTCGTAATCGAGGAAGAAGGTGTAGCGGTCGCGCACCGTGAGGTTCGCACCCAAGCCGAGGAGGGCTGCGTCGCGCTCGGGGCTGGTGGTCTGCACCGCGAACGGCGCGAGGCCGTCGCCCTCGAAGGCGGCGCTGATGCCGCGGCTGTCGTCGAGGAACTCATGCTGCCACTGGGCGTGCAGGTCCGCGGCGAACGACATGCGCTGGTTGACCTTCATGTGGTAGTTGGCATGGAAGCCGAGGCGGGAGCGCAGCGAGTCGAGGCTCTGGGAGCCGACGGCGAGGCCCGCGCCGGGCGCGCCGGATTCGCTGAAGCCATCCACGTCGAGGTGCACATATTGCAGCCCGGCGATCGGCCCCACGGAGACGCGGTCGGTGAGGTTGAAGTCGTAGCCGCCATCGAGGTCGCCCTCGAACTGGTTGCCCGAGGTGCTGCCCCCCGCGCTTTCATTGAACCCGGGGAAGCCGGCGATGCGAATGTTGCGCTGGCTGCTGTAATCATTGCGCGTGTAGGAGAACAACCCGTTCCCGTAATAACCGCCGTTGTGATAGCCGGCGTAGATGCCGCCGCTGTAGCTGTTGATGTCGGCGCTGCTGCCCTGGCTGTCGAGGTCGGCCCAAGTGTGCTCGTAGTTGAAGAACGTGCCGACGATCCAGTGCTCATGGATCTTGCCGTCGAGGCCGAGCAGGATGCCGCTCGAGGTGAAGTTGGCGTCCTGGAGGTCGCCGCCATGGGCGTCAACGCTCGAGAAGATGCCATTGCCCGCCGCGAAGAAGCCCCAGCGGTTTTCCTCGGTCATCGGCGTGATCACGCCCTTGCCCTTGTCGTCATTCTTGCTCAACCCATTGGTCAGCATGCTGGTGAGCCCGGAGGTTTCACCGCCATTGAGGCCCGCGGTGTCGACGCCTTCGCTGCCGTCGCGCAGGTTGTAGAGGCGCTGGTCGATCTCGAGCGTGGTGAAGTTCGCATTCGCGAGGGCGATGTCGCCGTAGATCTGGTAGGGCTGCGGCGAGAGTTCCTCGATCGCGCGCGCCTGGTTCGGTGCCTGGTCGATCGCGTTGAACAGGAACGCCAGCGGGGTCCCCGGGTTCGGGTTCGTCTGCGCGCTGTCCAGCGCCGCGCCGATGGCCGATTGGTTCGGCGTCACGCCCTGGAGCTGATACGAGGACATGTTGAAGTGGATGACCGCCGGGTCGATGTCATAAGTCACGCCGCGGACCGTGAAGGTGACCGAGGTATCCGAACCGCTGCCCACCCCTTGCGAGGAGAGTTGCGAGTTCAGGTTGGCGATTTGCAGCGGGGTCAAACCGGTGAAGTTCAAATTCACGGTGTTGGAATTGGTCGGGCCTTCCACGGTGATTTTGCCAATGACCCACGAGTGGCCATTCAGGTTGATCACGTTGCCGCTGCCGGAGACGAGGATCGAATCGCCGTGCTCGATGTCGGGCGGGGGCAGGGCCGGGGTGGCGAAGGCGGCCCCAACTGGGCTGCCCGTTCCTCCGGAGATCACGCCCCAGTTATCGAGCCGGGTGTTGTTGCCGTCGATGGCTACGCCAATGCCCCCCTCAGCAAGCTCCCCTCCGGAATTGCCGCCCTGGATCCAGCCGAAGTTGTTGATGTGAATGTTTTCCGCGGCGTCTTCGGAGCCCTCATATTCGATGCCCCAGCCGCCATCGGTGTTGCCGCTCACCGCGTCGCCGTTGCCTCCGAAGATATGGCCGAAGTTATTAA
>DASZPK010000475.1:0-6104 GCA_035550335.1 Chthoniobacteraceae bacterium
TGTTAAACACGTGGCAGGTGTCGTATTTCAAGAGTCCCGGGATGCGGTTTTTCTACCTGCTCCCGCGCGCGGATATCGATGGGAGGCTGCCGCTTCAAATCTCCGTGGATGCCGATATAACGCGCGTGATCGTGGGCCGCATCGAACTGGTGACGCCGGAACAGCGCGCTCTGCTCGCGAAAATCGCCGCCGGCCCCGCGCCGGACATGGGCGCGGTGCGCGCGGCGATGGCGAAGAAAGACGCGAATTTTTTCGCGCACCCGGAGAACGCGGCGAATTGGGATGCGGTGATGCGGGGCGCCAAGCCCTTCGGCGCGCTGGGGGTGGAGCTGCCGGAATTGTATGCGGATTATTTGAAGCTCGGGCGGTTCCGCAACGCGCTGGTGCTCGACGAGGAGATTGCGCGCCCCACGCCGGCGCTGAAGGATTTCATCACGCAGAATAAACTCGAGGCTTACAACCGGGAGCTGTTGAGCCCGGAACGCCCGTCAAACAACGAAAACTAGAGGAGCGGAACATGAGGAACATCATCCTGTGCAGTGCGTTTGTGTCGGTAATCGCCGTGTGCGCAGCGCGCGGCAGCAACCCTGAAAAACAACTCGTCGCGCATGAATGGGGAACATTCACGTCGCTGCAGGACGAGCAGGGGAAGGCGGTCGGGGGGATCAACACGGACGACGAGCCCGTGCCGAACTTCGTGCACCGGATTTCGGTGCATATTCTCGCGCCGCAGGCGCGGACCGCGACACTTCCCAATATCAACTTGATCGCCGGGAAAGGGATGCCGATTTCGCGATGCGACGAGGAGATCACGATGCGGCTCGAGACACCGGTGATTTATTTTTACCCGCCGAAGGGGTGGAAGGCGCAGGCGGTGGATGTGCACGTGGCGTTCCCGGGCGGGTGGCTGTCGGAATTTTACCCGGACGCGGCGCCGAAGACGCCGGGGTTTGATCCGCAGAAGCAGGTGGTGGGGCATTTGCGCAGGGACACGACGGGCGAGCTCGCATGGACGGGGCTCGAGGTGGGCGGGCCGGGCGCCACGGCGGCTGCAAACCGGGAGCCGGTCACGCAGGAGAAAGTGTGGCTCGCACCGCGCGCGGTGGACTCGGCGGTGGTGAGCACGCCGCAGGGCGAGAGCGAGAAGTTTTTGTTTTACCGCGGGGTGGCGAATGCGGACGCGCCGCTGCGGATCACGCGCAATGACGGCGGCTGCCTCGAGGTGCGCAACAACGAGTGCATGCAGGCCTCAAGCCCGGATGGCGACCTGCCCATCCACGCTGCGTGGCTGGTGGATGTGCGCTCCGATGGGGCATGCGCGTTCAAGGAGGTGGGGGCGATCGCGCCGGGCGCGGGAGTCCGCGCGACGATGCCGGGCGGGTTTGACGCGAAGGATTATTCGCCCGACAACATGGCGGGCCTGCGCGCGCAGATGAAGACGGCGCTCGTGAAGGAAGGCTTGTTCGCGGATGAAGCCGATGCGCTGTTAAATACATGGGAGGTCTCCTATTTCCAAAACCCGGGACTGCGGTTTTTCTACACGTGCCCGAGACAGCAGATCGATGCGGCGCTGCCGCTCACGATTTCCGCGCAGTGCAGCGTCACGCGCGTAATGCTGGGGCGCATCGAGGTGGTCACGCCGGGGCAGCGGGCATTGCTCAAGGAGATTGCGACCGCGATGGCGACTGGGATTACCGCGGATGGATTAAAGAAACAGAACCAGGATTATATCGACCTCGGGCGTTTCCGCAATGCGCTGGTCCTCGACGAGGAACAGCGGCGGCCCTCCGCGGGACTGGAGGCCTTCATTAATCGGAACAATCTCGGCGCCTACAAGATCGAGGATCCCGCGCCGGCGCAGGCGGGGCTTTTCGGGGTCGCGCTGCTGGCGGCTGCGGGTGTGGCGGCCATCGGAAAAATCGGCAAGCGTGTGGCGATGAAGCAGGGGTAACACGCCGTGTAATAACCGTTTGCTTGACTGGCTTCCGGGGGTGTGGATAATGCAGACATCAACCCCCGGAAGCCCATGCGCCATTTCCTCATTCCGCTCGCCCTCTCGCTTGCCATTCTCGTTCCTGTGTATGCGCAGGACGCATCACCCGCTGCCTCGCCGGCAAAAACCATGTCGGAAGCGGACAAGAAACTCGCGACGGAGTGCCTTTCCCAAGCCAAGCAAATTGCCTTGGGCTGCCGTTTGTATGCGGCTGACAACCACGGGAAATTTCCGGATAAGATCGAGCAACTCATTCCGGATTACATCACGGATGCGACGTTGTTCGTGAGCCCGCTCTCGCCGAAGAAGGAGGCGATGGGTTTTGAATATTTCGGGAAAGGCGGCACCGATAGCGATGCGCCGGATAAAATCCTGGTACGCTCCAAGGACCTCACGGCAGATGGGCGCAGAATTGTCGTGTATTATGATTGCAGCGGGAAGATTGTTGCGGACAAGCAATAGCAGCGGGACGCAGTGAAGGATACGGCCAGGGGCTGGAGGGCGTGCGATGAATTCTATGCTTAGGCAATATGGAGAACGATTCCACCATCGAATTGCTGCTGGCTGATAAAGGGTCGCAGACTTGGTCCGTCGCGCCCACCGCGACTGTATTCGAGGCGATCAAGCTGATGGCCGAAAAAAACGTGGGCGCGCTGCTCGTGATGGAGGGGAGCAAGCTGCTCGGCGTGATCTCGGAGAGGGATTATACGAGAAAGGTGATCCTCAAGGGGAAGTCGTCGCGCGAGACGCCGGTGGCCGATATTTTATCGAAGGACCCGGTGGTGATTTCGCCGCATGACAAGGTGCTCGACGGGATGCGGCTCATGACGCAGAAGCGCGTCCGCCACCTGCCGGTGGTGGAGGAGGGGAAGGTCATGGGCGTGGTGTCGATCGGCGACCTGGTGAATTGGGTGATCTCGACGCAATCGGCAACGATCGACCAATTGCAGAAGTATATTGGGCTTACTTAGGAAGCGCGTTCAAGTAGTCCTCCATATCGGACTTTCGGCCCTTGAACATCACCATGAAGCCCGTGCCGGTGTCGGCGCGGATCGCGACGGCGTAATCATTCTGTTCGAAGACGCGCCAGCGTTCGGGCGGGTCGAGCTGGATGTCGAAGTCGCCGAGGTGAAAGATGTTTAACACAGCGTTGTGGTCGGCGAAGGTAATCTGGGCGACCGCATGATCGACCGCGCGATCGTCCTGTTTGAATTTGAAGATGCGCGCGCCTGCGGCGTTTTGCGCTGCGAACTGCGGGAGGATCCGGAAATCCTCGTAGCCCTTGCTGAAAAACCAGTCGCCGAGCTCGCCGGCCTGCGCGGTCTTCGGCTCGAGCGTCTTGCTGTTCAGCTGCGATGCGGTGTCGACCATTTTTTCCACGGAATCGCGCCCGGGGAAGTTTTCCTTCATGTCCTGCAACGCCCAGATGAGGACACCGATGACGACCACCACCGCAACTGCGCCGGCGAGAAACGCGGGATGGCGCATGAGGCTCCACTGGAAACTTTTTTGCTGCAGCTTTTCGAGTGTCTCGTCGATGCGGTTGAGGAGATCCTCGCCGGGCTTGATGGAATCGAGCAGGCGCGCCTGCGCGGCGTCGAACTCGACCTGTGCGTCGAACGCGGCCTTCATCGCCGGGTCCGCGGCGATGGCGCGCACGGCTTTCTGCACCTGCGGGGCGTCGGCATCCGCGCCGGGGCGATGGCATTTGGAAAGGGCCTGGGCTTCCTTGAGATTCATGGCTGCCCTCCCTCGGCGGAAGCGGCGGCCTCCGTCTGCTGAAGCGCTTCGCGCGCTGAGCCGATCGCATCGGCAAGCATTTCGAGCGGGAGCTGCAGGATCTGGGAGATTTCCTGGATGGAGAAATGATTGATATACAACAACGCGAGCGCGCTGCGTCCCGGCTCGGGAAGGCGCGCGAAGCGGGCGGCCAATGCGGCCGCGGCATCGGGCTCCGGATTGGTGGCGGATTCGGCTGTGGCCCCGGGCTGAAAGGGTCTGTTGAGCACGCGGGTGCGCACCTTGGCCACCAACCACGCCTCGCAGCTTTTGCCGTTGCGGAAATGATGGATTTTCTCGGCGGCATCGGCAAAGACATCCAGCACCGTGTCGCGCGCCGCCTGGGCGGAGCCGGTCACGAGCACGGCGTAACGGTAAATGCCGGTGAGGTCTTCGGTCGGTAAGGTGTGTTGTTGCAAGCAATAGACCGTACAACGCACGAATCGGAACCTCAAGTCTGGAATTGAAAGCCAGGCATGCTTTTGGCATGGATGCGGGCGTATTTTATGAAGATGAAGCATCGCCTCAGGACGGCAGTCGCCGCGGCATCGGCGGCATTTTTATGCGCGGTGGCCGTTGCGGATGCGCCGAAGACGGCGGCGGATTTTGACAGGAGCGGGCTGGCGAAAATGGATGTGCCGGACATGGACGGCGCCGTTGCCGATTTCGACAAGGCGATCCAGCTCGACCCGAACGATAAAACAGCGTTTTACAACCGTGGCCTCGTGAAGGCGGAGAAGGAGGATTACGACGGGGCCATCGCGGATTTCAACAAGGCCATCGAGATCGACCCGAAGTCGGCGGACGCATTCGATATGCGCGGCAACGCGAAGGATGAAAAGGGGGACCACGCCGGGGCGATTTCGGATTACGGCCATGCCTTGGAGTTGAACCCGCATATGGCCGTTGCGTACTACGACCGAGGCGTAGCGAAAGGCCGCAACGGCGATCCGGATGGCGCGATCGCCGATTTCGGAAAAGCCATCGAACTCGACCCCAAAATGGGCGAGGCCTGGTCCAATCGCGCGGAGATCAAAGCCGCGAAAGCGGACTATGACGGCGCGATTGCGGATTTCGACCAGGCGGTTGCGCTCGATCCCAAAAACGACGTGGCGCTGATCGAGCGTGGCGACGCCAGGGAGAAGAAGGGCGACCACGATGGAGCGATAGCGGATTATACCAGCGCCATCAAGGTTGACCCCGACAATCCGCGCGTTTATTTCCAGCGGTCGCTGGCGGAAAAGGCAAAGGGCGATGCGCAAGCCGCAGCGGCGGATTTGAAGCGTGTGCACGAGATGGACCCGAAATTCGCGCCGGCGAAATGAGCCGATATTGAACCGCGCCGCGCGGCTTCAGCGGTTGCGGTCGGCGATCACTTGCAATTTGTCGGCGTCGGGTTTTTCCCAGATCAGTGCCCGCAGCAGGAGTTCCGAGTGGGCGTAGCGATTGTCGAGGGCGATGCATTTTTGAAACGCGGCGTCGGCTTCCTTGGTGCGGCCCAGCGCATCATACGCCAGGGCGAGGCCGGCGTAATGGTCGGCGATTTGACCATGCACAAGGCTGATCGCTTTTTGGAAATTCGGAATTGCCTCCTCGTACCTGCCTGCGTCGTACAACTCGCTGCCGAGATTGTTCCAGCAATCCCAGGACCTGGGGTTTTTCACCACGCCGTCGGCCCAGAGCGCCACGCCGTCGTGCCAGACTTTTTCGCGCTGGAGGGTGAGCCGGACGAGGAGGCAGGCGGAGCACACGACACAAGCCATCGCCACCTTGCGGAAATTGCCGCGCGGCCATGGGAATGACGCCACCATGATCGCGACGCCCATCATCGGCACGTAGAGGAAGCGGTCGGCCATTGGGCGGTAGATCGGAACGATGTTTGACACCGGCAGCAGCGCGAGCCAGTAGAGCGCCATGCCCATCGCAAAAACGCGATTGAAAACCGCCGCGAAAAACTGCGCCCCCAGCACACACAGCACCGCGACAAGGCTCAGGACGTTGTCGAAATTGCGCACGCTATAAGGGCTGTAGTCCGCGCAAAAATCATGCGGCCACAGGATCTGGCGCAAGTAAAACGCCCAGATTTTCGATTGGCCATAGACCCATTCATCCATGGTCTTCATGGCGGGCTGGGGCGGATTGATAAAAATCACCGACGTTGCCGGGCGCAGCTCGAAGCGCGCCAGCAGGAAAAGCCCGGCCACCACCGAGGCTGCGGCGCAGAGTGCGATCCAGCCTCGGCGCGGATCGGTGCGGCGGAAAAACAGCCAGTAGCAGACGAGCAGTGGTGGCACGACGACACCATTCTCCTTCGAGCCAATGGCGAGGAAGG
>DASZPK010000476.1:0-2794 GCA_035550335.1 Chthoniobacteraceae bacterium
ATCAACTTCTCCCGGGTCAGTGGTCGACAAAAACGAACCTGCCGATCCGAATAGCTACGATTATTAGCAAAAAAGAGATCACCCTTCGCCGCGCGGCTGCTGGGGCAGGCGGTAGGAGTCGGTGACGCGCAGGTCGCGCACGACGAGCTGGTCGATCTCCAGCCGGCGGATGCGGCTGCGGCGGATGGTGAGTTGCCCGATTACCACCGCGCCCAGCGCAACTGTGCCGATGGCGAGCGTTCCCGCGGCCAATGCCCCGAGGGCTTGTGCGCCCACGGCCAATGCGCGTAGCCGTACCGGCGCCAGTTCGGTGCTGGCGACGCCAAGCGACGGTTCCGCGGGCGCTTTTTTACAGCATCTGCCGAATATGCTCATGGCGGTCATGATAGGTTTGTGCGCGATGGGAGTCAATGCCGTGCCGCTATTTGCAAGCCCTGCTTGCGTGGGTGACATTCGTTTGATTTTATTCCGTTTGTTATGTCAATCGAAGCCCCCTCCGCTTACTCCCGCAAAAATCCTTTTCCCGCCAAACTCCTCGTCAATCGCAAGCTCACGCTCGACGAGTCGGAGAAGGACACGCGGCATTTCGAGCTCTCGCTCAAGGACTCCGGCCTGGTTTACGAAGTGGGCGATTCCATCGGCGTTTTTCCCGCGAACTGCCCGGCGCTCGTGCAGGAAATCCTCCACGCCCTCCACGCGGGCGGCGAGGAGATCGTGCCGGGCAACGACGGCACGCCGAAAATGCTGCGCAATGCGCTGCTCACCGATTACCAGATCACGCAGCCTTCCAAGCAATTCATCGAGGCGATCGTCGAGCGGGGCGGCGAGGCCACGGGCCTGCTACGCGGATTGCTCGACCCGGAGCGCAAGAACGAGCTGGAGGAATATCTCTGGGGCATGGAATACATCGATTTTCTCGCTGGCCATCCCTCGATCCATTTCACGCCGGAGGAATTTGTAAAACTTCTGCGCAAATTGCAGCCGCGCCTCTATTCCATCGCATCGAGCCAGAAAGCGCACCCGGAGGAAGTGCATCTCACTATCGCCGTGGTCGCTTACGAATCGCACGGGCGCAAGCGCAAGGGCGTCGCGAGCACCTTCCTCGCCGAGCGCGTGGACGATAACACGCGGGTGCCGGTTTTCGTCCATTCTGCGAAAGGCTTCCGGCTGCCCGAGGATGGCAATACGCCGATCATCATGGTCGGCCCCGGCACCGGTGTGGCGCCATTCCGCGCGTATTTGCAGGAGCGCAAGGCGGTGGGCGCGAAAGGGAAAAACTGGCTCTTCTTCGGCGAGCAGCGCGCGAAATGCGACTTCCTTTACTGCGGCGAATTCGAGGCGGCGAAGGCCGAAGGTCTTCTCACGCGGTTCGACACCGCTTTCTCCCGCGACCAGGCGCACAAGGTTTACGTCCAGCACCGGATGCTGGAAAACGCCGCCGAAATCTGGAAATGGCTCGAGGAAGGAGCGCATTTTTACGTCTGCGGCGATGCCAAGCGCATGGCGAAGGACGTGGACGCCGCGCTGCACACGATCGTGGAAAAGGAAGGCGGCAGGAGCACGGAGGCCGCGGCGGAATATGTCGAGGGGTTGAAAAAGGCGAAGCGATACAAGAGGGACGTGTATTGAGCTGCAGGCCGCGCGCTTTCACCACGGCATTGCAAAAACCCTGTTAAACTTTAGAATGGGTTCAACAAACAGCCTTTGAGTTTTTGAACACCGATACCCCTACGCCCGCAAATCCGGATCAATCCCGCCGTGGCGCCCCGACGCCGGGAGGGGGGCGGCTGTTGTTTGTCATACTGCTTGCCCTGCTGGCGAGCGAGGCTGTCGGTTTTGGGATCGCGCTCTATTACCTGGCGCCACTCCACCCGATCAGGACGATGGTGCTCGGGTTGATGCTCGGCGCCTCGACGCTGGCAGCGGTCGCCACGGGTTGGGTGTTTTACAAGATGATCACTTCCGCGCGCGAGATTTCCCGGGCTGCCGGTTCGCTGGCAGGCAGTTCACTGCAAAATCTTTCCAGCGCATTCCAGGCCCTTGGCGCGGGGGATTTCGACCAGCCGCTGGGCCAGGCGCAGGCGCCACTGCCGGTGCGCTCAGGAGGCGAATTGGGCGAGATTACGGCCAATTTCAACCGCACACTCGAGGCGATCTCGGCGGCCACGGCGGCGTTTGAAAAGGCGCGCGGCGAGCTTCACGAGTCGTATCGCGCATTATGGGAAAACAACGATGTGCTGGCTGCGGAATTGACGGCGCGCAAGGAGAAGGAGGAAAAGCTTTCCCAGACCGGGAGGGAGGCCGGCGAACGTGCCGAGGAAACCTCCAAAAAGCTGGACGTGCTCACCGAGCGTTTTGATACCGAGCTCGCCTCCCACAAGCGCACGGAAAACGCGCTGCAGAGGTGGCAACAGGTGTTTGACAAAGCCGGCTGGGGCATGGCCACCATCCACGCCACGAACGACACGCTGCTTGCCGTGAACCCCGCGTTTGCCGCGATGCACGGCTATCATCCGAACGAACTGGTCGGGCAATCGCTGGACCGCCTGGTCGCGCCCGAGGCGCAAGGCGAGCTCTCCACGCACGCCGGCAACGCAAACCGGCGCAAGAATTACTCGTACGAAACGCTCCACATCCGGCGCGACGGCACGAAATTCCCGGTCGCCGTGGACGCGATCGCAGTCACCGATTCCGATGGCGCCGTCCTGTACCGCACAGCCAGTTTCCACGGCATCACCGAGCGCAAGGCCGCCGAGCAGTCGCTCAAAATGATGAAGGAAGGCGCCGAGCAGGC
>DASZPK010000477.1:0-3746 GCA_035550335.1 Chthoniobacteraceae bacterium
GAATGAGGTTTGCCCGCGAGCGAGAACTCGCATTCTCCGGACAGGATTTGAATGAACGCGTGGCGGGTCGAGGTGTGCTCGGTTAATTCCTGGCCTTCGGCGAAGCCAAATAGCACCGCACGGGAATCAGCGGTACGGAAGAGGGTGCGGCTCACGATGCCATTCGGTGCGAATTGTGTTTCCGTGTCCAGCGAAAGGATTTTTTCGCATCCCAAATCAATCAACGGTCGTTCATTCATGCCGCCACTCTACCGTGAGGCGGCGAATGGCGATTTGACCTGGGTCAAAACAAACGCGTTTGTGTCACGCGTGCGCGGGAGCGGCGGTGTCAGCGATGGAGTGCGTTGCCGCGTCGGCATCGGCGGCAGCGAGGCAGGCCTGGAGTTGGCGGGCGAGTTCGTCCACTTGCGGGCGCATGAACAAGCCGGTGCGAGTGCCGGGAATCGTGCAGAGGCGTGTCTCGCGGGCGTATTGGCTCATGATTTTCCGGCGATCGGCGACACGATATTTGGTCTCGGCGGTGAGCATCAGCGTAATAGTGCCCGGGTAGGGCGCGGGATGATAACGGCGATTGGCGAGCTCGGTCATTGCGGCGACGAAACGGCGATACGCATGAAGCTGGCGAACTTCGAGGCCGCGCAGGCGCAAGATGCGCCAGCGAATAATGCGCAGAAGGTCGCGAGGAAGATCGAGATATTGCTCGTGCCAAATGGCGCGGCGGCCAGTGTAGGGCGCGGCGGGGGAATCAATCAACGCGAGCAGGCTCACGCGGCGGCCCAGGCGGACGAGGCGTTGCGCGAGCTCGAAGGCCACCATGCCGCCCATGCATGTGCCGCCGAGGAGATAGGGGCCCGTGGGATCGCGCTCGAGAATTTCCGGCAGGTAACGATCGGCCATTTTCGGGATGCTCATCAGCGGCCAGCTTTCGCCCTGCACGCCTGGCGCTTGCAGGCCGTAGATGGGGCGTTCGGATAATTTGCGCACGAGCAGTCCGTAGGTCACGACTTCGCCGAGGCCGCTGTGCACGAGGAAGAGCGGGCGGCCCGAGGCGGCGGTGCGCAAGGTGACGAGCGGGCGCGGCGACGCAACGGCGATGCTCGGCGAAAGGAGCGGTGCGAGTTTTTCGATCGTGCTGTGCGCAATGAGCGTCGCGGAGGGCAGGGCGAGGTTGAAATAATCCTCGATGGCCGCGCCAACCTCGATCATTTTCAGCGAGGTGCCGCCGAGGTCGAAAAAATCATCATGCCGGCCAATCGGTGTCACACCCAGGACGGTTTCCCAAATGAACGCGAGTTTTTTTTCGATGGAGTTTTGAGGCACCGAATCCGCCGCCAGTTCGGCGGCCTGAATTTTGGGAAGGGGAGGCAGTGCGCGGCGGTCAATTTTTCCGCCGGGCGTTTGCGGCATATTTTTGAGCGCCACAAAATGGCCGGGGACGAAATGCTCGGGGACTTGTGCGCGGAGTTTCGCGCGAAGGATTTGCGGCGAGACATCCGCGCTGTCGCGTGGAACGAAATATGCCGCGAGCCGGCGTTCGCCGGAAGAATCCTCGGGAGCGATCACGGCTACTTCGTTCAACAGGCCGGTGGCGAGCAGCGCTGTTTCCACGGCGCGCAGGTCCACGCGTTGCCCCTGAATTTTCACGAGATCATCAGCGCGACCAAGGTGTTCGAGCGAGCCGTCCGGAAGCCATTTGCCGAGGTCGGCGGTGATAAACACACCCAGTTCGGGATGATCGGCGTCGCTGCGGAATTTTTCCGCGGTCAAAGTGGGTTGACACCAATAGCCCTGGCGCAAATGTGCGCTGCGAACTGCGATGCGCCCCTCCATGCCGGGCGCAATGGGTTGATTTTGTTCGTCGAGCAGAATCACGTCGACGCCTTTCGCCGGGCGGCCAACGGGCACGCGTGTGTTTTTCGGCGCGTAAGTTTTGTCGAGCGATAGTGCGGTGACGAGGCCGGTTTCGGTGGAGCTGAACGAATTCATCAATCGGCAACTGTCCGGGCACAATTGACGGAATGATTCCAAATCGCTGCTCAACACGGGTTCGCCGCCGAGCCGAACGAGCCGCACGGTTTCGAACGCCGTTTTTGCCGGGGCGGACGCGGCGAGGTGCCGGAAAATCGTGGGCACGGAATGATAAATCGTGATGCGACGTTCGCGCAGCCAGGCGGCGAGGCGTTCGGCGCCTTGCGTGCGTACGGCGAAAGGGCACAGTGTGGCGCCGTGGAGCAGCGCGCCGAAGAGATTCGTGCCGGAAGCCGACAGGCCGCAGGAGGTGAGCAGGCTGAGCCGGTCGTCGGGCGTCAGGTGGACGAGGTCGCGATAGACATCCGAGTGGCGCACGAGGCCGGCGTGATTTTCCCAAATGCCCTTCGGCTCGCCAGTTGAACCGGAGGTGTACATGAGCCACGCGCCGTCAGTCGGGGAAACGTCCGGGAGTTCGGCGCGGGAAAAACCGGCGGGAATTTCCTGCGCGAGCTCGAGGACTTTCAATGAGCCGGATGAAAAATAATTCGCGAGCGGGAAGTTATTTTTGTCGGTGAGCAGGAGCCGTGTTTTGGAATCGGCGAGCATTGCGGCGAACCGTTCTTTTGGGTGCGAGGCATCGAGAACGAAATACATTTTGCCCGCCTTGAGTGCGCCGAGAATGGCTGCGATCAACGGCGCGCCGTGATCCATGAGCAACCCCACCGGTGCCGGCGCCTGGCCGAGGCGATTCAGAATTTCACCGGCGAGGAAGCTGGAGCGGCGGTCCAATTCGGCGTAAGTCCACTCCGCACCGGGCGCACTGAGGGCGGTGCGTTGAGGGAATTGCGAAACGACCTGGGCAAAGCGGGCGGGAACGGATTCGATTGTCGACGCCGCGTTCACTGCGATAACAGCGACGCGAGCGCGGCAAAATCGGCCGCCATTTTCGCCGCGTAATGCTCCGGCCACGCGTCATTGCTGTTCAGCAGCAACTGGTCGCCGTGCTTGCGGTAGAGCGAAGGGTTTTCCGCGCCGGGCGGCGACTGGCGGTTTTGCTGCCATTGCCGGGCCGCGTTTATCAGGCGACGACGCATCTGGACGATCGCCGCATCGGAAGCGCCGAGATGCTCGCGCGTGCGATCGGCGATCGGCCCCATGCTTTCCTGCATGGCGGCGTCCTGGATGGGCGTGACGTTTTCGAGGCCGCTGAAATTGACGTTTTTCTGCCGTTCGCGATCGAGGAAATAATCGTTGTCCGCATTCGCTGCGAATCGCGCCTTGCCCAGCCAATCATCGGTGTCCGGCACAAAACCACTCGGCGCCACGCGATCCTTGTGTCCCTTTTGTTCCTCGACGGTCAATTCGCGCGTGGAGGACCAGTGCGGTTCCCAGACCATGGTGTGTTCGTCATCGAGCGGCACCCAAACTTTATCGCGATTTTTCCCGCCGAAACCTGGCACGCTGGTGTAGAAGGGCAGCATGAACTGGGTCACGCGCCAGTAGAATTTGCCGTCGTCCGCGTCGCGTCGCGCGCCGTACATCACGCCGACATCCGTGTCGCACACTTCGAGCAACGGTTGTTTGTCCATGCGCGCGAGGTTGCGGTAATATTCGATGCCCGCTTTTTTTTCGTGCGCGGTGTTCTGCAATTTCGGATCGAACGCGAGATGCAAAAAGCTGAGGTGCGAGGAATCGAAATCACCTTCCATCGCCTGCAGCCAGTTGCATGCGCGTTGATAGCGCAAGGCGCCGCGGCGGTTCGCGGGGCTCAAGGC
>DASZPK010000478.1:0-3901 GCA_035550335.1 Chthoniobacteraceae bacterium
GGCGCCTTATAAGCCCGTGGACACGAACCCGACTAAACAGCCGGCGCCGTCGCCGGATTTCCTCAAGTCGCTTGAAGAGGCTAACGAGCGGGAAAAAGTGTCCGAGGAGGAGGTAAAACAAACCTCTCAACTCGTCGACCAAGCGACAGCGGAATTGCAAGACAGGATAACCAAGGCAGGGTGCACAGTAGATACGACTACACCGACCCCGGAGATTGCGAAATACAATCCCGACACGAAGACAATATCCCTGAATTTAAAACGAATCGCGCAGATCGTGAAATATGTGGAGGAAAAACGCCCCGGGGAAGGGAATGATGTGGTGAAAGCAACCCTTTCAGAAGAAGTAACCCACGCCGAAATCGATAACGAGCTTAAAGAGGGAGGAGAAAATCCGGTTAAATATTACGCGAAGGTATTTATTGGGCTCACCAATGAGCAGTTCAAAATACTCAGGGACGTCTACGGAAACCTGGACACGCAGATTGCAGACAGCAAAGAGGGCCCCGTGCCCCTGGATAAACAGGCGGCTCTCTATGGAGCGGAATGGCTACGCATTGAACGTATGCTTGCGAGGGGTGAGAAAATACCACAGGAATTTAGCGTAAGCAGCCAGAAGATGGCCAGATTACTGGATGAAATGAATAAATGGAGGATCCAGCATCCTTCGGAGAAGACGATTGTACCGTGATGTTCCATCACCGGTTTTGTTTGCAAATGGAAAAATTTCGAATTATGGATAAAAGTATGAAGCCCGAATATAATGCATTGCTGCAAACATTCATGGGATATAGAGACGAAGCCGGGCGAAAAGAACTTTTGGATGAATTGCATGGGAACCATTCGCCCACTCAAGAAGAGTTATTTGAAGCAATTAACAGGATAACCAAGAGGTATTTTTCCAAACCACGAACAATCAAACGTATAAAACCTCCTATTTTCACATCCAGCCCATCAGAACTGAGCGATGAGGAATATCTAGCCAAGGTCCGCGATTGGGCGCGGGACCCGAGGAATTGGGAATTTGTCGACGTGGAAGGGGACAAGGATTAGTTGCAGACAGTCAGGAAGGAAGGGCTTTCCCAGCTCAGAACCTCTCTGAACCTTGCGCTGGGGGTTGCATCGCCGCAGGTCCTAGGCGCATGACAGGATTTCTTTTGGTTCGATCATTTTGTCCCTTCCCACACTCCGCGCTGTGCCGCGAAGGAAGCCATGAATTCCTTGATCTCGAGGTATCCATCCCTGCTCTCCAGACTCCCGTCTGCAATGACTATCTTTTTGTTGGGAGCCTGGACGAACAACAGACCGATTTCGGGACGTTTGGGATTGCGCACCATTTTCTCCCACACGCGGTTGATCTCAACGTAGGGGATTACAATTTCACGTTTTGAAAATATGGCCGGTCCAGAAATGGCGTCGACCCCCAGTTTAATGATCTTTTGTGACCCAAAGTTCCTGAAGAACATTATCCACAATAGCAATGCAAGCAGGCCGGAAAGAACCATGAGCACGATGTAATACCAATCCGTTATTCCGACGGTGGTTACCCCGGCGCCATGGTCCAGCCTGATGGAGGTAAAGCTTTGCCCGTTCTGGTGACGGTGCGCTGAATTGAGGAAAATCCACGGGGCGACGGTCAGGAAGGCGGGTAAGAATATGGCCCTGATGCGGGTCTTTTTATATGGATACTCTTTTGGTAAATCAAGCATGCCCCGGAGTTTTCCTGGATCTTTAGTCTCTCCACGGATTGTTTTCAATTTCAAAAAGGAGGCCAAGCGGGGCGGCGTTCGCGCGGCGGTACATTTTGGGGCCGATATGCCGCAAAAAAACTTGCACGTGGGGGTGGGGGAAAATAGCCTAGAGACATGGCACAGAGGGAGATTTTTCATTTGCCGAGCGCGGTGCTGGAGGTGGACTTCGCCGGGGATGAGGCGAGGGCTTACGATTTGAAGACGTTCCGCTCGGGACTGAAGGAGAAATTGATGAAGTGTCTCGTGAGCGACGGGGTGGCGTTTGAGGAGCGGAGGGAGGCGCCGGAGAATGACTGGAAGGGAATGGGAGACACGCTGGTGCGGGTGGAAGGGGTGGTGGATTCGTGGGTGCTGGCGAACCATTTCCGGTGCTCGAAGGCAAAGGACCGGCATTCGCGCAAGGCGCTGTGGGAACTGGAGTGCGGGGAGGAGCGCGTGACGATCCTGATGATGCCGGAGGAGCAGGGAATGCAGACAGGGCGCGCGGCGGGCGGTTCGCCGTTTGCGAGGATGTAACTGCACGCGCGTATTTCACGCGCTTGTGCATGGCAAGGCGATTTTGTGCTTGCCATCTTACTTGGCGGCATCAAGGAGCAGCGGTCGTTAAACGGTCCGGATGCAATAACAACAGGAGTTGTTATCCGGGCCGCAAATCACCGACTGCTCACATGAGTTATTCCACCGACGACCAAAGCGACACGATTGACACACCAGATTTCACCAAACCGATAACTTTATCCCTGGCTGACACATCGGAGCCGACCGATTCGATGACTGGAAACGCGGGATATTCGCCCGGGCATCCGCTCTTGCGGGGAGCGAACACGGGCATGGCGGCGCTGGACGGGAACCAGCCTTTTACGTTTACGCCGTATCAAGCCGGGCAGGAGGCACCCGATGCGCCGGACAAATCCCAAGCCGATGCGAGCACGGGGAATGGACAGCCCGCGGCTGCGAGCGCACCGGTGAAGGAGAACCGGACGAGCAACCTGGAATGGAAGAATGCTGTTACTTCCTTGTCGGACAGGAATGAACAGAGGGACGATGCGAGGCTGAGCGACGGGTCTTATGAGGATGACGGCGGGGTGGCAGAGGGAAAGGTGCCGGCGGGTTATCGCGTGGTGACGCCGGATGAGGTGGGGTTGGGCCAAGGGGATTTTGCGGATGGGAAGAGCGGTTTTCACGCCACTTTGTACCAAGATACAAATACGGGGAGATATGTGCTGGCTTACCGGGGGACCGACCCGAAGGTAAGGGCGGATCTGATCAACGATGCACAGCAGGGGTTCAGCTTCGATTCGCAGCAGTATGACAGGGGAATCCGCCTCGCACAGAAGCTGGACTCGTATATGCAAGCGAAGAACCTGGAACTGACTTTCACGGGGCATTCGCTCGGGGGCGGGCTTGCTGCGGCGGCAGCGCTGGCGACTTCGCGGCACGCGAATACGTTCAATGCGGCGGCGGTGAGCGCGAAGACGCTGTCTCGGAATGGGGTGACGGTTACGCCGGGGGCGGACCAGCAGTTAATCAATTCGTTTTACATTCCGGGTGAACCGCTGAGCGCGGCGCAGTCGGCCTCGGCGGATGGATTGGGAAACAGGTTTCGCAAGTATTCGCTGGGGTTGCTGGATCCCGTGGGCGAGGCGCAGGGGCGGAGGATTGCGATTCTGCCTGTTGGGAGTTCGCCGCAGGAGCCGCCGGCGAACCATTTTTGGAACCGCCCCGGGCGCGCGCTGAAGCAGGAGGGGGACGATGCGTTGTGGATGCATTCGATTGACCGCTTCAATGAATCGATGCGGTAGAGCGGCATCATCCATGGCGCGAAGGACTTGACTTGGCGAGGGATTCATTGAGAGCATGGTTGCGGTTTTTACCGCGAGCTTCGATGAAATCAAAACTTGCTGTTGCGTGTGTGATCCTGGCGTTTTGCGCGGTGGGGGCGATGGGCGTTTATTTCGCTTACAAACGTGTGATGCTGCACCTTTTTGTGGACCATCAGTTCGGGAAGGGGGACGAGGCGGACCTTATCTATGCAGCGATGGACGGGGACGAGGGAAAGTTGAAAAGCTATCTCGCGAAGGGCGTGTCCATCGATGCCTACAATCCCGCGAAGCAATACAACCCGCTGTGCGTGGCGATCGTGGAGAGGA
>DASZPK010000479.1:0-10676 GCA_035550335.1 Chthoniobacteraceae bacterium
GCTGCTGCAGCAGGATGGGAAATTGAAGCTCGACGACCCGGTGGAGCGTTACGTGCCGAATTTGACGCGCGGGGACTCCATCACGATCCGCCAGGTGCTCAGCCATACGAGCGGCTACGAGGATTACTGGCCGCAGGATTACGTTTTCCCGGCGATGCTCAAGCCCACCACGCCGGAGGCGATCCTAGACCAATGGGCGCGCAAGCCGCTCGATTTCGAGCCGGGCACGGACTGGCAATACTCGAACACCAATTACACCATCGCCGGGCTGATCGTGGAAAAAGTTTCCGGGATGAAGCTGATGGATTTTTTGCAAAAACGCATCTTCACACCGCTCCACATGACAGTCGGCGAACTCGGCACGGCGCCCGCCGGCAGCACGGACGCGATTGCGTATACGCGCGTGGCGCTCGGCCCGCTGCACCCTGCCCCGGTGATCGCGCCCGGATGGCTTTTCGCGATGGGAGAGTTGGAAATGACCCCGCGCGAACTGGCGCTCTGGGACATCAGCATGATCGACCGCAGCCTGCTCGCGCCGGAATCGTACGACGCGATGACCACGCCGGTGGCGTTAAGATCGGGACGCGATTCGCATTACGGCCTCGGGGTGGAACTGGCGGGCGATGGCGCGCGCAAGGAGATTTCCCACGAGGGCGAGATTTCCGGGCTCATCACCGAAAACGAAATCTGGCCCGAACTCAAGGCCGCCGTGGTGGTGATTGTGAATGCCGACGGCGCAACCGAACCCTCCGCCATCGCTGACCGCATCGCAAAAATCATCCTTCCCCCGGACAACCAGCCCCCAAAACCGGCAACCTCAACGCCGCAAAAAACTCCTCCGCCGGAAAACACGGCCGGAGTCGGCTCAGCGCGCGAGTTCTTCTCGCAACTCCGACAGGGCAAGGTCGATGCATCGAAGCTCACCGCTAATGCAGCCTCCTTTTTCACCCCGGAAGCCTTGCAGGATGCCGCGACGGGCCTGAAGCCCTTGGGCGAATTGCAGGCCTTTGTCCCGTTGGGGCCCTCTTTCGACCGGGGCGGCTTCATCTTCCGCGCCTACTTTGCGAAGTGCGGGAATGGCCGTGTGTTCGTCAACACGTGCACTCTGAAAGACGGGCGTTTCGAGCAGTTCCTGGTGCTCCCGTTCGTGATGTAGAGAGGACTTCGTTTACGACCGGTAGGGTCGGACCTCCGGGGCCGACCGCGGCGCGTAAATCGCGCGTCCCATTAAAGCGTCGGGCTGCCCGGAGGTCAGCCCCCTACCGATTGCCAGTGGCGATTTTTCAGGAGCTTGGCGCGAAGTATGCTCTTAAAGAGCAACTGCTATGTCCAAGTCTCTCTTGAAAACGCTCGCTCTTCTCGCCCTCGCGGCTGCGGTCGCGGGAGGCTATGTCTACTGGCCCACCCTCAACACCTACGCGCAAAACTTATTGCATCCCCATGCGAGCGCGCCGGTCGCCTCGGCGAAACCGGCCGCGCCCGCAACGCCCCAGGTCCATTTCGCCCCGGCCCTGACGCTCGACCTCCCGGCCGCGATTGACCAGGGGCTCGTGCAGGCGGAATTCACCGGCAACGGGCGCGAAACGCTCCGCGCAAACATCACCAACAAGCGCGACCAGGCGGTGCGCCTCCACATGACTGCCGGCCTGGTTTTCCAAGGGGGCAACGGCAGCGTGGTGCTGGTGCGCGCGCATGATGTGGACTTGAAGGCAGGCGAGCTGAAGCAGGAGGAATTGCAGACCGCCGCCACGAGTTCCTCGAACCAGGTGGTGGACGCCGCCTATTCGCTCACGCTTAACACGGAGCCGAAGCTCGCGACCCTCCTCGATTACGCCGCCAAGCACCCCGAACTCTCGCCCGCCGCGCTGCAAACCACGGTGCTGGCGCTGAAGGAAAATCTCCCGGCGAGCGCGTTTGCGAAGTTCGCCGAGGCCGGCTCGACCGACATGCCTTCGAAATACGATACGACCGCGTTCAAGGTGGACGTGGCTGATATCATCGGGGCCCTCGAGGCGCTGCGCGACATCGGCATCCCGGATGCCCAGCTCGCGCTGACGATCGACCCGCAGTTGAAGATCGAGGCGATGATCGATCCCCTCGCCCACGCGGAAGCGAAGAAATATTACGGCATCACCGACCAGGCGGAATGGACCTATTGGAAGCATGAGTTGCTCGAGGGCGACCCGAGCACGCGGCACTACGCCCTCTACGGCATTGCCCGTTTCTATCCCGATGTCGCGCTCCAAATGCTCCCGGGCTGGGCGCGCGAGACGCACACCAACCCGGTTTACCGCATCTCCGCCGTGCAGGCGCTGGCCGAAACCCAGCGCGAGGAAGCGGTGCCGATCCTGCGCCAGATCGAACACGACTTCGGCATGCTGACCGATATCGGCAAGACCGCGCACAACGCCGCCGACATCCTCGAAAGCCGCCTCGCCAAGAGCGCCGCCAGCAAAGTGGTATTCCATACGACCGCCACGGCAGTCCCCGGCCAATTGGCCGCGGTGCAGTAACTGGTAGGGTCGGACCTCCCCGGGCCGAGGCCGCGCTCAGACCGGACGCTTTGTCTAAACGGGGGTTGTCCGGAAAAATAAATTTCAGACATGGACGTAACCTCATTCCTCTTCCCGTGGCGGCGGATTGATCCGCGGCAGCCGGAAAGGAATTTCATCGTCCACACCACCGACACCGGGGTGGTTTGCGAGCGCCCCGACGGCAAAACCGAGCAACTGGCCTGGGCCGATTTGCAGGCGATCATCATCGAGACCGCCGGGTACGACCCGGCATATCCCGATATTTTCTGGATCCTCGCCGGCAGGTCGTTTTCCTCGGGCTGCGTGGTGCCGCAAGGCGCGACCGGCGATGAGGAAATGATCGACCGCCTCATGAAGCTCCCCGGCTTCGACCACGAAGCCATGGGCCGGGCGATGGGTTGCAAGGGCAACAACAAGTTTTTGTGCTGGCAGAGGGCGAAAACCGGGGCCACATTGGCCTGACCTTTCGCCTCTTTACAAGCGGCGAGGTTTGAACCATATTCCCAGCCCGCATGAATTACCTAGCCATAGATTATTACGCTATTTCCATCGATTTTTTGCTCGCCGTCATGATCCTCGTTTCGCTCCTGATGGTGCTTATCGTGCTGATGCAGCGGCCCAAGAGCGAAGGCCTCGGCGCCGCCATGGGCGGCAGCATGATGGGCGAGTGGATGGGCGCGCAGGCGACCAACGTGCTGCAAAAAACCACCTACTGGCTCGCCGCGATATTTTTCGTCGTGGGGATTCTCCTTTCGTATCTTTACGGGAAAAGCTCGCACGTGGGCACGCAAAGCGTCGTGCAGCAGCAGCTCGCGAACGCCCCCGCGCCGAAACCGGTGGACGAATCCGCCATCACTGAGGAGGCGCTCCGCAAGCTGGTGTTGGAGAAGAGCGGCACGCAGAATTCGGGAACCGCGGCTTCGGGCACGAACGCCCCCGCCGTCACCGGTTCTTCCGCCCCGGCCAATCCTGCAACCTCCGGCACGGCCACGATCCCGTCCGGCAGCACACCGGCGAAATCGGGCACCGATTCCTCTTCCGGTCTCGATCTCCAGGCCCCCTCCATGCAACTCGGGCCGGGCGGCGGGCTGGATTCCGGCGGCTTCCAACTCCAGACAGGCACGGCTAGCTCCGGGACCGATCTCTTCCACACCACGGGGACGGGTTCAAAATAGAATGGCAGCGGGCAATAACGAACGTGCGCGTTCTTGCCAGGCGTAAGTATGACGAAGGCCACGGCTAGACTCGGGCGTGCGTGGCTGGCTGTCGCGGCTGCTTCGCTGGCATTGCTGCTGGCCGGGTGCGGCCACGCGGAAAAACGCGCGGACCTCGTCTTCCTCAACGGCGCCGAGCCGGAGAGCATCGACCCGGCGATTGTCACCGGCCAGCCGGAAATCCGCATCGTCACCGCGCTCTTCGAGGGACTCACCGGGTTCGGTTCGACCCTGGAAAAACCGCGCCCCGGCATGGCGGAGAGCTGGGACATCTCGGACGACAAGCTTGTTTATACATTCCACATCCGCCACGACGCGCGCTGGAGCAACGGCGATGCGCTCACCGCGCACGATTTCGCGGACTCGTGGGAGCGCGCGCTCGCGCCGGCGACGGCGAGCGATTACTCTTCGCAGCTTTATTTCATCAAGAACGGCAAGCCATACAATGAGGGAACGCTCAAGGATTTCTCGCAGGTCGGCGTGAAAGTGATCGATGACCACACGCTCCAGGTCACGCTCGAAAACCCGACGCCGTTTTTCCTCGATCTCTGCGCCTTTTCCACGCTCTGCCCGGTGCACATGGCCACGGTGAAAAAATACGGCGACAATTGGATCAAACCCGAGCACATCGTCTGCAACGGCCCCTACAAACTCACCGCGTGGCGCGTGAACGACCGCGTGAGCCTCGAGAAAAATCCGTACTACTGGGACGCCGCGCATGTCTCGCTGAACACGATCGACCTACTCCCGATCAGCAACGCGATGACGGCGCTGAATTTTTACCTGCTGGGCAAGGCCGACCTGATGATGGACAAGGGCCTCGCGCCGGTATCGCTGATGGCGGATTTGAAAAAGCGCCCCGACTTTCATTCCTCGACTTTCCTCGGCACGTATTTCATGCGCTTCAACTGCTCGAAAAAGCCGTTCGACGATCCCCGCGTGCGCAAGGCCTTCGCGCTCGTGGTCGACAAGCAACTCCTCGTGGACAAGATCACCCGCGCCGGCGAGAAACCCGCCGACAGCTTCGTCCCTCCCAACACCCCCGGCTACACCTCGCCGCCCGGCCTCGGATACAACCCCGATCTCGCGAGGAAATTGCTCGCCGAAGTCGGTTTCCCGGGCGGCCAGGGGTTTCCCCACGTGAATTACCTCTACGCCAGCGGCGAGCTGAACGAAAAAATCGCCATCGAGTTGCAGAACATGTTTTCCAAGGAACTCGGCGTCTCCGTGGGATTGCAAAAGCAGGAGTGGAAGGTTTATCTCAACTCGATGCAGCAAGTGGATTACGACCTCTGCCGTTCCTCGTGGGTCGGCGATTATGCGGATGCGAACACCTTCCTCAATATGTTCGTGACCGGCGACGGCAACAACTGCACCGGCTGGAGCAACGCGGACTACGACAAGCTGATCGATGATGCCAAGCGCGAGCCCGACACGGAAAAGCGCGCCGATTTTTACCGCAAGGCCGAGACGATGCTGGTGACCGAACAGGCGCCGGTCTGCCCGCTTTATTACTATGTCGGCATCCAGATTTACGACGACAAGAAGATCGGCGGCATCGGCCCGAGCCTCGTGGATGAACACCCGCTCAAGGACATGTACCGGAAGGACCGCTGATGGATTCGCCCCCCACAACCTTGGCCGCCTCTGCGGAACCAGCGCACGCGCCCGCCGCTGAGCAGGCGAATGTCCTTCCCGCGCGGATCCTCATTCGCTCGAGCAACTGGCTCGGCGACGCCGTGATGACCGCACCCGCCGTCCGCGCGATCAAGCTCACGCGCCCCGACGCGCACATCACGATCCTCACGCGCGCGAAGCTCGCCGATTTCTGGAAAATCGTGCCGGAGGTGGACGCCGTGATTCCGTGCGAGCAGAAGGAGAGCGTCTTTTCCGTCGCGAAAAAAATCCGCGCCGGCAACTTCGATCTCGCGCTCATTTTTCCCAACTCGGTCCGCTCCGCGCTGGAGGTGTACCTCGCGCGCATCCCGCGCCGCGCGGGCAGCCATGGCAAATACCGGCGGTGGCTGCTCACCTCGGTCTTCACGGGCCGTCTCAAGCCCGGGCCGCCGCGCCATCAGATGCACCATTACCTCGACCTTGCGGAATTCGCCGGCGCGAAGGTGGACGAATCGATGCGCCATATCGAGACCGCGCTCAATCCCCCTCCCCGCCCCGCGCCCGCCGGCGATGCGAAGGGTGTGAAGATCGGACTCTGCCCCGGCGCCGAATACGGGCGCGCCAAGCGCTGGCTGCCCGAGCGTTTCGCCGAGGCGGTAAACGCTGTTTCACAACGCCGCGACTGCGAATGGATGCTGTTCGGCACCGCGCGCGATGTCCGCGTGGGCGAGGAAATTGCCGCCCACATCGAGGGAAATCATTCCAACCTCATCGGCAAAACCACGCTCGCGGAGCTCATCGCCGCCCTTTCCGAATGCCGCCTCCTGCTCACCAACGACACCGGCACGATGCACCTCGCCTCCTACCTCGGCGTGCCCTCCGTCTCCATCTTCGGCTCGACCGAGCCGAAGCTCACCGGCCCCCTCGGCGCCAGCAACCGCGTGCTGCGCCACCACGTGGAATGCAGCCCCTGTTTCCTGCGGGACTGCCCCCTCGATTTCCGCTGCATGAAAGCGATCACGACGGACGAAGTGGTCGAGGCCGTGCTGCGGATGTTGGAGGTGTAGTAAAGTTTTAAGTGTTAAGCTTTAAAGTTTTAAGTAATGGCCCGCCCGCATTGCAAAGCGTGCATCCAAACAGTGGCGCTCCGCCTCGGCTCACTTAAACCTAACACTTAAAACTTAAAACTCTTCCCTATTGTTCCTTCGGCGGGCGCTCGGCGGATTGAGTGGGGAAAGAATTGATGATCACGTCGCGGATGCGCGTGGCGGGGGCGAGCTTCGAGCTCTGCATGTCCACGTTGCCATCGGGCCCGATCACGATGAGGGCGAAATCCCCCTGCACGCCGTAATCGGCGGCGACCTTCGCGCCGTTGTCGACGGTCACGAACGGGACATCGGACGGAATGACGCCCTGCGCGTCCTTCCCGAACGCGGCGAAGAAGACGACCTTGCGGTTCGCAAAATCCTGGTAGAGCTCCTTGAGGCGCCCGGCCTGTTTGCGGAAGGTGCGGTTGCGCACCGAATCGGCAACGATGAGCACCACGGGCTGGCCCCGCAGCGACTTGAGCGTGACGTGCTTGTTCCCGGCGCCCGTCCAGCCGAATTCCGGCGCGAGGCGCACAACCGCGGCGTGGGCGATGGCCGCCACGCACAAAATTGCAACAAGGGATGCGAGCGCTTTTTTCATGGGTCAGATTTTCATGATGTCGGCCTCCTTGCGGGCGATCGAGTCATCGATTTGTTTTACAAATTTGTCGGTGAGTTTCTGGATTTCACTCTCGGCGTCGTGCATGGCGTCCTCGGTGATTTTGCCGTCCTTCTGCAATTTTTTCGTGGCGTCGATGGCGTCGCGCCGGTGGCCGCGCACGCGCACGCGCGCCTCCTCGGCCATCTGCTTGATCGATTTCACGAGGTCCTTGCGGCGCTCCTCGGAGAGCTCGGGGATCGGGAGCCGGATGATCTTGCCGTCGACGGCGGGATTGATGCCGATTTTGGATTCCTTGATGGCCTTTTCGATGTCCTTGGTCACGCTGGCATCGAACGGCTGGATCACGAGCAGGCGCGCCTCGGGGGTGGTGATGAGCGCGAGTTGCTTGAGCTTCATGCTCGAGCCGTAGGCCTCGACGTCGATGTTCTCCACGAGCGCGGGAGAGGCCTTGCCGGTGCGCACGGCGTCGAACTCGTGCGTCATGTAACCGACCGCCTTCTCCATGGCGTCTTCTGCTTCCAATAAAATATCGTCGGTGGTCATAGGAATTGATGATTTAAATTTAGGAGACCAGTGTGCCTACCTTCTTGCCGAGCACGACGTTTTTAATGTTATTGCGGGCCATCATGTCAAAAACAATTATCGGCACTTTGTTGTCCATGCAGAGGCTGAACGCGGTCGAATCCATCACCTGCAGGCGGCGGGTAAGCGCTTCGACGTAGCTGATCTTGTCGTACTTAACCGCCTTCGGGTTTTTGGCAGGGTCCTCGGTGTAAATGCCATCAACTTTCGTGGCCTTGAGAATGACCTGCGCGCCGATCTCGCTGGCCCGCAGCGCCGCGGTGGTATCGGTCGAGAAAAACGGGTTGCCCGTGCCGGCGACGAAAATGACCACACGCCCCTGCTCGAGGTGCCGCATCGCGCGGCGGCGGATGAACGGCTCGGCGACGTTTTCCATGTGGATGGCGGTCTGCACGCGCGTCGGAACGCCAAGCCCTTCGAGCTCGCTCTGGAGCGCCATGCCGTTGATGACCGTGGCGAGCATCCCCATGTAATCGGCCGTGGCGCGCTCCATGCCGCGGTTGCTCGCGGCGAGCCCGCGCCAGATGTTGCCGCCGCCGACCACCACGGCGACCTCGACCCCCATGTCGGCCACTTCCTTGATCTGCTGCGCGATGGTCCGCACGATGTGCGGCGAAATATTGTCCCTGCTGGCCGGATCACGCAGGGCCTCGCCGCTGATCTTGAGGACGATGCGCTTGTATTTCGCCTTGGATGCCTTGGTCGCCTTGCCGCTGCGGGAGGATTTTTTCGCCATCGCCATTCATAAGAGCATGAAACCCACGGAAATGGAAAAGGAAAAATGAAGCGGCACGATGGCGATTCAGATTCCGTGCTTTTCCGCAAACCGCCGCAGGCGCGCCAGTTGCACGGAGGGCGCCGCGCGGTCCCCGTGGTTGGGAAGCACCCCTTCGAGATCGAGCGACAACGCCCTCGCGACGCTCGCCGGGATGCGCGCGGGATCGGAATTAAAGATTGCCGGCGGGAGATAGGGAGCCCCGAAATACGTCGCGAAAAGATCGGCGGAAAAAAGCAGTTTCAGCCGCGCGCAATAAAACCCCATGTGTCCGGCGGTGTGCCCCGGCAGGTGCACCGCTTGCAGGCCGCGCCATACATCGAGCGGGTCGCCATCGTCCAGCAGCCGCGAGGGCATGAACGGCTCGAACCCGAGCAGCGGCTTGCCGATCGCCTCCAGCATACCGGTCACGCGCGAGATGCCTGCATAGCGCGCCTCGCCGGCGTAATGCTTCGCATCGAGACGCGGAGCCGCGATCCACGCGCCCGTTTCGCGCGCAATCGCCCCTACATTCAGGATGTGGTCGAGATGCCCGTGCGTGACGATGATCCCGCGGATCGGGTCATCGCTCCATCCGTGCTTCCGCAGCGCCCTGCGAAGAAACGCCCTGCCGCCGATGAATCCGGCATCGATCAAATAAAGCCCCCCCGTATCGCGAAGCACGTAAAAATTCAGCGCCGGGGCGCGGATTTGGAGCAGATCATCGCGAATCAGGACAGCCATTCAAGCCCCTTGCTGTTAAACAACTTAAAACAGCGACATCTGCGGCTTCATCGCGGCGAGGGCTTCCTCGGCTTTCTTTTTGTTGCGCGGCTTGCCGTGCTTGGGCGGCGGCGGGGTCTCGGCGAGGGCGGGTTTGCCGTCGGCGTTGAGTTCGGCCTGCTCGAGGTTGCCGAGGATTTCCTTCGCGCGTGCGATGACTTCCTGGGGCAGCCCGGCGAGGCGGGCGACCTGGATGCCGTAACTCTTGTCGGCGCCGCCCTTCACGATCTTGCGCAGGAAGATGATCTGGTCGTTCCATTCGCGCACGGCGACGTTGAAATTTTTCACGCCGCCGCGAGTCATCTCCAGCTCGGTGAGCTCGTGGTAATGCGTGGCGAAAAGCGTGCGGCATTTCACCTTGTCGTGCAGGTACTCGGCCACGCTCCACGCAATGGAAAGGCCGTCGAAAGTCGAGGTGCCGCGGCCGATCTCGTCGAGGATCACGAGGCTGCTGCCGGTGGCGTTGTTCAGGATGTTCGCGGTCTCGTTCATCTCGACCATGAAGGTTGATTGCCCGCGCGAGAGATCGTCGCTCGCGCCGACGCGCGTGAAAATGCGGTCCACGAGGCCGATCTCGGCGCTCTTCGCCGGGATGAAGCTCCCCATTTGGGCCATGAGCGTGAGGAGCGCGACCTGGCGGATGTAGGTCGATTTGCCCGCCATGTTCGGCCCGGTGATGATGCACATGCGGTTGCCGGCGTCGTCCAGGCCGGTGTCGTTGGGGACGAATTTCTCCTCGACGAGCGCCTGGTCGAGCACGGGGTGGCGGCCGTCGCTGATTGTTAATACGTTGTTTTCGGAAATGACGGGGCGGCAATAGCCGAAGATGCGAGCGGTCTCGGCGAGCGAGCAAATCACGTCGAGCGCCGCGATGGCGGCCGCAGTCTGCTGGAGCGCATCGAGCTGCTTGAGCGCCTCGTCGCGGAGCTGGATGAAAAGCTCGTACTCCAGAGCTCGCATCCGCTCGTCGGCACCGAGGATTTTTCCTTCCATCTCCTTGAGCTCGGGCGTGATGAACCGCTCCCCGTTCACGGTGGTCTGCTTGCGGATGTAATGCCCCGGCACGCTGCGCAGGTTGCTCTTGGTGATCTCGATGAAATAACCGAAAACGGATGTGTAACGCACCTTGAGCGACTTGATGCCGGTCGTCTCGATCTCCCGCTGCTGGAGACGGGCGATCCAGTCCTTCCCTTCGCGCGCGGCGGCGCGGAGTTCGTCGAGCGGGGCGTAATAGCCGTCGCGAAAAATGCCGCCTTCCTTGATGGGGAGCGGTGGCTCGTCGACGATGGCGGTGGAGAGGAGCGAAATGAGATCGGGGAATTCCCGCATCTCCGCGTCGAGCGCGGCGGCAAGTAAAACAGCCGTTTGTCCCGGCGGTCCGGTTTCGTCCGCCGGGCGCAGCGCGCGCAGGTGGGCCTTGAGGTCGGGAATTTGTTCGAGCGACTGGCGCAGCGCGTTGAGGTCTCGCGCGTTGCCGCCCCC
>DASZPK010000480.1:0-2714 GCA_035550335.1 Chthoniobacteraceae bacterium
TGCTCGACCCGAATGGGCGCGCGCTCGACACCGCGCTGCCGGTCCGCTTCGGCTATCGCGAATTTTGGATCGACGGGCGCGATTTTTACCTCAACGGGACGCGCATCCATCTCTCCGCCGAGCCGTTCGAAAACTCCGCCATCGGGGCAGCCGCTGCGACCTACGATGCCGCAAAGGAAACCATGCTGCGCATGCAAAGCTTCGGCATTAATTTTGTTTACACAAACAATTACGACTGCGAGCCGGGCTCGCACCTGGCTTTCGACGAAATCCTCCGCGCGGCGGATGACACCGGAATGCTCGTCGCGCTCGCGCAGCCGCATTTCAGCGATTACGACTGGAAAGCGCCCGATGCCGACACGAACAACGGCTACGCCCGTCACGCGGCTTTTTACGTGCACGTCGCGGGAAGCCATCCCTCGGTGGTGTTTTACACCATGAGCCACAACGCCACGGGTTACAACGAGGACATGGATCCCGACCTGATCGATGGGATCAACTCGCCGCGAAACCAATGGGCGTCAAACAATGTAAATCGCGCCCTGCGCTGCCAGGCCATTGTGGAGAAGCTCGACCCCGGCCGCATCGTCTATCACCACTCCTCGGGCAATCTCGGCGTGATGCATGACATGAATTTTTATCCCAACTTCGCGCCCATCCAGGAGCTTGATGACTGGTTCGGGCATTGGGCCGGGAAGGGCGTGAAGCCCGCGTTCACCTGCGAATACGGCGCGCCGTTCACGTGGGACTGGACGATGTATCGCGGCTGGTACAAGGGCGTGCGCTCGTTTGGCGACGCGAAGGTGCAATGGGAATTCTGCGTCGCGGAGTGGGCCTCGCAATTCCTTGGCGATCCCGCCTTCCAGATCACCGACGTGGAGAAGACCAACCTGCGCTGGGAGGCGAAAAAATTTCGCGCGGGCGCGACCTGGTTTCGCTGGGATTATCCATATGAGGTCGGCACGAATCGCCTCGACATCCGGCACACCGTGGAAGCGATGTACATCACGGACAATTGGCGCGCCTATCGCACGTGGGGATTGTCGGGCAACTCGCCGTGGGAGTTCGAGCCGTACTGGCGGCTGCGCGACGGCGTGGACAAAAAGCGGATCGATTTGAAAACGGACTGGGACAATTTGCAGCGGCCGGGTTACAGCCCGGATTACATCGGCGAGCGATTTGAGCGGTTCGACACGGCTTTCGAGCGGGCGGACTGGATCCCGACTGCCGCGGCAAAGGCGCTGCTTCGCAACAATCTGCCGCTGCTCGCTTACATCGGCGGCAAGGCGGCGGCATTCACCAGCAAGGACCACAATTTTCTCCCCGGCGAGACGGTGGAGAAGCAACTGATCGTGATTAACGATTCACGCGACCCGGTGGATTGCGATTGCGCGTGGTCGGTGAATCTCCCGCAGGCGCAGAACGGCGCGAAAAAGGTCACTGTCCAACCGGGCGACGAGGCTCGCATCCCGGTGTCGTTCAAGATACCCGAAGCGGACCGCCCGGGCGATTACTCGCTGAACGCCACGTTCAAATTCAGCACGGGAGAGGCGCAGGACGACTCGTTCGCTTTGAATGTGATGCGTGGAGCGGAACGCGGTCCGCTCCCGTCGAAGATCGCGCTTTATGATCCGCCGGGCGGCGAAACGGGCGCGTTGCTCAAATCGCTGGGCATCGGTTGCCAATCCGTGACGGCGGGAAGCGATCTTTCGCAATTTGATGTGCTCATCATCGGCAAAGGGGCGCTGACGGTGGACGGCCCGGGGCCTGACCTGGCGCGCGTGCGCGACGGCTTGAAAGTCGTGGTCTTCGAGCAGAAAACCGAGGTGCTCGAAAAGCGGCTTGGTTTCCGGGCGGAGGAATATGGGTTGCGGCAGCTGTTCCCGCGCGTGGCCGATCCGCGCATTGGCCTCGACGCTGAGAGCCTGCGCGATTGGCGCGGCGAGTCGACGATCCTGCCGCCGCAATTGAAGACCGAGGCGAGCCAGAAATTCGAGGGCGCGCCGACGGTGAAATGGTGCGACATCGACGTGACACGCATCTGGCGTTGCGGCAACCGGGGGGATGTCGCTTCCGTGTTGATCGAGAAGCCGGCGCACGGCGATTTCCTGCCGCTGCTGGATGGCGGGTACAGCCTGCAATTCAGCCCGCTGCTGCAATATCGCGAGGGCAACGGAATGGTCCTTTTCTGCCAGGCGGATGTCACCGGGCGCACCGGGAACGACCCGGCCGCGGAACTGCTTGCGTATAACATTGTTAAATACGCTGCCGCGTGGAAGCCCTTGCCGGGCCGTCCGGTGTTTTACTCGGGCGACGCGGCCGGCAAGGCTTTCCTCGAGAAAACGGGAGTCGCCGCGACCGCATACGCCGGCGGAAAACTGCCTGCGAATGCACTCCTGGTCGCCGACGCGGGCGCCGGCCCCGCCTTGTCGGCAAGCTCGGCCGATATCGCCGACGCGCTGCGGAGCGACGCGAGGCTGGCGCTCATCGGCATGGACCAGGACGAGGCCAATTCATTTCTTCCATTCAAAGTCGCAATGAAAAAAGGGGAGCATATTGCCTCGAATTTCGTGGTGTCGGGCGCCGGCTCGCCTTTTTGCGGGATCGGCCCGGCGGATGTTTACAACCGCGACCCGCGCGATTTTCCGCTCGTTACCGGCGGCGCGCTTGCAGTTGGCGACGGCATCCTCGCCGTGTCGCAAGATGGCAGGGTG
>DASZPK010000481.1:0-3637 GCA_035550335.1 Chthoniobacteraceae bacterium
GGTGGTTTGCAGGGCGAGTGCGTAGAGGTAGCGGATGGCGGGGTTGTCTTCGCCGGCGGCGATGCTGGCTTTGTAAAGGCTGATGCTGTCGTGCCATGTGCGGACTTGGCGGAGGGTCAACGCGAAGCAGGCGGCGATGAAAATACCGGCGGCGGCGGAGAGCGGGAGGCGTGTTTTTGGGAAGCGGGTGGCGATGTCTTCGCCGGCACATGCGAGGATTGTGAAGATGCCGAGCAGCGGGATGTAGGTGTAGCGGTCGGCCATGGATTGCGCGCCGACCTGGATGATGCCGATGACGGGAAGGAGCGTGCCCAAAAACCAGAGCCAGCCGAATGCGAGCCACGGGCGTGTGCCGCGCCAATGCCAAGCGAGCCATGTGAGCGCGGCGAGGAGCAGGAGGCTGGCGATGACGGCCCACGCGGGCCAGTAGCCGGGGTGCCAATACATGGGGGAGAGGTGCGCAGGGTAGAAGGTTTTGCCGAGGTAGCGGGCGTAGGAGACGAGGGCGTTGCCGAGTCGCGAGGCGAGGGGGAAACGCCGCCCGAAATTTGCCGCGCCTGCGGCGTGCTGGACGAGGAAGGTAACGGCGGCGTGCGCGAGGGCCAGGCCGAAGAGGGGAATTTTTTCGAGGACGAGGGCTTTCCAGGATTTGGCGGGCCAGCGGCGCAGCGGCCAGAAATCGAGAAGCAGCAGCGCGGCGGGGAAGGTGACGGCCATCGGCTTGGAGAGGAGCGCGAGGAGAAAACAGGCGGCGAGGAGAAGGTAGCGCCGGAGGGATTGATTACGGGTGTAAAACAGGTAGGCGGCCATGCCGAGCAACCAGAAGAAGGTGCTGAGGACATCCTTGCGCTCGGAGATCCACGCGACGGACTCGACGTGGAGGGGATGCAGGGCGAAAAGGGCGGCGACGAGGGCGGGCGGCCAGGTTTTGCCCGAGAGGGCGCGCCAGACGAGGAAGACGAGAAGGGTGTTTAACACATGGAAAACAACGTTTTCGATGTGCATGGGGCCGGGTTTGACGCCGAAAAAGGTGCAGTCGAGGATGAGGGAGAGGGAGGTGAGGGGGTGCCAGTTGGTGCTGTGCACACCGGTGAACGCCCATGCGATGGCGGCGGAGCGCAGTCCCCGGTTCACCATGGGCTGGAATTCGACGTAGGCGTCGTCGTCGAGGTTCACGAATCCGCTGGAACCGGAGTGCCAGTACGCGGCGAAGGTGAGGACCGCGAGCACGATGCAAATCCAGATGGTGGCGGAATTTTTTTCGCGGGCCATGGAAGCTGGATGGTGCAGTTCAGGCCCCGCGTTGCGCGAGATAACGCGCGGCCAGTTCGCGGCGGCTGATTTTGCCGCGCTCGTTGCATGGGATTTCGTCGACGAGCCAGATGTCCTTCGGGACCTGCCATGCGCTCAAGACGCGTGCGGCATGGGCCATCAATTCGGCGGCGGTGGCGGTGCCGGCGATGCACGCGACGGCTTCCTCGTGGCGCAGGGCGGAGGGGATGCCGAAGACGATCACTTGTTTTACACCGGGGAATTCGAGGAGGCGGGCCTCGACTTCGAGCGGGTTGAGTTTGCGTCCGGCGACGTTGATGATATCCGAGACGCGGCCGGCGATGCGGAAGCCGCGCGGGGTTTTGGCGAGGAGGTCGCTCGGGGTGAAATGGCCGGCGCCGAGCGTTTCGGGATCGGCGGTGGGGAAGTAGCCGTCGCCCACGGCGGCACTCGAGACCTCGATGCGGGAGGTATTTTCGCCCGCGTCGGTGAATTTGATGGCGACGTTTTTCATCGGCTGGCCGACGAAGGCGTCCTCGTAATCGGGCGCGTCGCCCGCATCGTAGCAGATGCCGCCGCATTCGGATGCGCCGTAGAAGGCGTGGATTTTGAGCGCAAATTTTTTGGTGAAGGATTCGGCAACGTGTTTCAGCAGCGGCGCGCCAGCGGAGATGCAGAGGCGCAGGTCGGGGAGGGCGGGCGGATTTTCGAGCTCGGCGAGTTTTTGGTAGAAGACCGGCATGCCGGGGAAGACAGTGGCACGGCTGGCGGCGAGGGCGCCGAGGATGGCGCGCGGGAGGCGGTCGTCGGCGCAGACGAGCGGCACGGCGCGGCAGAGGAGCGGGGTGAGGAGGTTGCTGAAACCGTAGGAATGGGAGAAGGGGATGACGCCGAAATTGATGTCGGCGGGGCCGAAGCCCATGGTGTCGCAGATGTTCTCGCAATCGGCGGCGAGCTGGTGCTCGCTGAAACGGATGGCGCGCGGGGTGCTGGTGGTGCCGGAGGTGAGCTTGAGGAGTGCGGGGGGTGGGCCGTTGCATTCAAGGGGCGGGGCGTCGAATTTCGCGAAGTCGAGTTTGCCGCCGTCGAAGCCGATGCGGCCGCGGACCCGGCAGGTGTCGAGGGCGAGCTCGAATTCTGCGCGCTCGATGTGGGTGCCGAGCGGAAGGACAACGAGGCCGGCGCGCAGGCAGGCGAGGAGCAGCGCGGGCCAGTGGGGTTTGTTGCCGATTTGGATGGCCACGACGTCGCCGGGGGCGAACTGGGCGAGTTTTTCGCCAAACAGGGCGGCCTCGGCCTCGATCTCCATGAAGGTGCGCAAGACCTTGCCGTCCACAGAGTAAACGGCGGGGGCGCCCCAGGCATCGGCGAGGGTTTTTTGCCAGGCGGCGGTGATTGTATTTATTTTGGTTGCGGAATTCATCCGGTGGGGTATCTTCACCTCCCATTTTTTAGCCATGAAAGCAGACATCCATCCCAATTATCAAGTGACCGATATCATCTGCGCGTGCGGGACTGTTTACCACACCCGCTCGACGCGCCGGGACATCAAAATCGGCATTTGCGCCGCTTGCCATCCTTTTTTCACGGGTGAGCAGAAATTTGTCGATACCGCAGGCCGCGTGGAGAAATTCGCGCGCCGCTACGGCAGCACGACTGCCGCGCGCACACCGAAGAAATCGGCTTAGCTCGTATTAGTAGATTGAAACGGCGGTTCCCCGGCGAAACCCGGGGGTTCGCCGTTTTGGTTTTGTATGGACTTCGCGCCACTCATTGAAAAAAAGGCCGGTCGGTTCCAGGAACTCGAGGCGAATCTTTCGTCGGGGAACCTGTTCGACAATCCCGCCAAGGCCCGTGAGGTGATGCGCGAGCATGCCCGGCTCAAGGACTTGCTCGCGGCGTGGGAGGCTTTTGGCAAAGCCAAAACGCAGCTTGCCGAGAACCAGGAACTGGCGAAGGGGAACGATGCCGAGATGGCGGAGATGGCCGAGATGGAGATCCCGGAACTTGAGAAAAAGATCGCGGCGCTTGATCATCAGATCCAGATCGCGCTGCTGCCGCCGGACCCGAACGAGGACCGCGATGCGATCATGGAAATCCGCGCGGGCACGGGCGGGAGTGAGGCGGCGCTTTTCGCGGCGGACCTTTTCCGGATGTACAATAAATTCGCGGAGACGCGCGGGCTTAAGATTGAGGAGATGGAGTCGAGCCCGTCGGAATTGGGCGGGTTGAAGGAAGTGATTTTTCGGGTGTCGGGGGGCGCGGTGTTCCGGCAGATGCGCTATGAGAGCGGTGTGCATCGGGTGCAGCGCGTGCCGGCGACGGAGGCGCAGGGACGCATCCATACTTCCACGGCGACGGTGGC
>DASZPK010000482.1:0-10511 GCA_035550335.1 Chthoniobacteraceae bacterium
ATGGCGGGCGAAATGAATCTCGACGCCGACCGGCAGGAGCCGTTTGCGTCCACGCTGGCGGCGGCGGGAAAGAATGGCCCGGCCGTTCTTGGTTTTCATGCGGGCGCGGAAACCGAATTGCTGTTTGCGCGTGCGCTTGGAGGGCTGGTACTGGCGTTTCATAAAGTGTGTCTAAAGTGGTTGGTCGAAAAGAGGCGAAATAGTAGCGGAATGCCGAAGGATGTCAACGAGGGAATAACGCAAAACCCCCGAATCCTTGTCTTTGATGCGGTGTCTTGAATCCGTACACGTAATCTCTTTGTCTTTTGGTCGCATTGCGCCTAGCGTTTTCCGCTACGTATGCCTCTCCAACACCCTTTATGTGGCTTGAGTATTGCTCTCTTCTCAGGGCGATGCTCTCAAAGGTAGCTAACAATCAACCATTTATCCCCACAAAGGCCGCTTCATGACGAACCAAACCGAACATGAAGAACGCTACCGGCTGCTCATCGAGCATTCGCTGGACTTGGTCTGCGAACTGGGGCGCTCGGGGGAGGAGCGGGGAAATTACCTCTACGTGAGCCCAAACTACCCGCAGGTGCTCGGTTACCAGCCGGGGGAATTGCTCGGCACGAATGCGTTTGCGCTGGTGCACCCCGACGACCTCGCGGCGCTGGTGGAAAAATTCCGGCATGATTCGAACAGGGCGATTTTCCGCTACCGGCACAAGGACGGCTCATGGCGCTGGCTGGATTGCTCGGGACAAGTGTTCAGGACGGAGTCGGGGGAGGAGCGGTGCGTGATCATCTCGCGCGACATCACGGAGAGTCGCACGAGAATGGACCGGGTGCGGGAGAGCGAGGCCAACATGGCCGCCGCCCAGCGGATGATGCACGTGGGAAGCTGGCAACTGGACATCGTGGACCCGGAAACCCTGGACAGCAACCGTAACCGGCTGCACTGGTCGGACGAGGTCTTCCGGATTTTCGGCCATGAGCCGGGGAGCATCGAGGTTTCCAACGAGGTTTTCTTCAACGCTGTGCACCCGGAGGACCGCGAGATGGTGCTGGCCGCGGTAAGCGCGGCCATCGAGTCGCGCACCCAATACAGCATCGACCATCGCGTTGTGCTGCCGGATGGCCTCGTGCGGGTGGTGCACGAGCAATCGCAAATTACCTACGATGAAGCGACGGGCAAGCCGCTGAGGATGTTCGGGATCGTGCAGGACATCACCGACCGCAAACAAATGGAGACCGCGCTGCACGAGTCGCAGGCGCGCTGGCGTTCGCTGGTGGAAAACCTGCCGGACATGGTGATGACGCTGGAGCCCGACGGCACGATTTTGTTTGTGAACGGCACGGTCCGCGGCTGCCACCGCGAACGGGTCGCCGGAAGCAACCTCGATGAGTTGATTCCCGAAGAGCAGCGCGCGCACGTGCGCGGGTGCCTCGCCCATGTCTTCGCGACGGGCGAGCCGCAACATTTTGAGATTTCAAAATACGAGGAGGGCGTGGTGGCGTGGTACAACGGGCGCATTGGGGCGATCCGCAACGCGGGGAAAATCGTGGCGGCGACGCTCATCGTCACGGACATTACGATGCAGAAGCGCGTGGAGGAATCGTTGCGCGAGAGCGAAACACGTTTCCGGCAGATGGCGGAAAATATTCACGAGGTCTTCTGGATGGTCGACCACCGCGCGGAATCGAGGGAGCGGATGCTCTATGTGAGCCCCGCGTACGAGAAAATATGGGGCCACAGTTGCGAGAGTTTGTACGCGGACCCGGCATCATTCCTCGAGGCGGTGCACCCGGAGGACAGGGAGCGGATCGCGGTCAATTCGCGGGCTTTGCAGGAAGCGGGGAAATACAACGAGGAATACCGCATCATCCGCCCCGACGGCTCGATGCGCTGGATTCACGATCGCGCATTCCCGATCCACGACGAGACTGGCGCGGTGTACCGCGTGGTCGGCCTGGCCGAGGACATCACGGAGCGCAAGCAGATCGAGTCGCAGTTTTTCCAGGCGCAGAAGATGGAGGCCTTTGGCAAGCTGGCCGGCGGCGTGGCGCACGATTTCAACAATCTCCTGACGGTCATCACGGGCTACAATGAGATCGTGCTCAATGCGTTCAACCCCAATGACCCTCGTCGCGATTGCGTGGAGGAGATCGCCCGCGCGGCGGAGCGGGCGGCGTCGCTCACGAGCCAGCTCCTGGCATTCAGCCGCCAGCAGGTGCTGCAGCCCAAGGTCATCAATGTCAACAGCGTGATCGAGAACCTGCAAAGAATGCTGCGGCGCCTCATCGGCGAGGACATCCAGTTGTCCACGGAACCAGCGGAGGATCTCGCCCGCGTGAAGGCCGACCCGGGCCAGCTCGAAAACGTGCTCATGAACCTCGTGGTCAACGCCCGCGACGCGATGCCCTCCGGCGGCACGGTCACCATCCGGACGGAAAATGTGGCGATTCCGCAGGGCGACCCGGACATCACCCCCGGCGATTACGTGATGATGAGCGTGGCCGACACCGGCGTGGGCATTCCCGAGCATGTGATCGGGCAGATTTTCGAGCCGTTTTTCACCACGAAACCGGTCGGGCACGGGACAGGGCTGGGGCTCGCGACCTGTTATGGCATTGTAAAACAGAGCGAGGGCTTTATTTCCGTCGAGAGTCGCGTGGGCGAGGGAAGCACATTCCGGATTTTCCTCCCCGTGGTGCACGAGGAGGAGGAAAAGCAGAAAAGCGCCGACTCGCCGATGAGCGCCCTGCCCAAGGGCACCGAGACCATCATGGTGGTGGAGGACGAGCCCAACGTGCGCAAGCTCACCGTGGCCGCGCTCGAGCGCCTCGGCTACCAAGTGATCGAGGCCGACAACGGCGAGGACGCATTCAAAATCGTGCAGGCCCATCCGAGCCTCAAGCTCGACATGGTGATCACCGACGTGGTGATGCCGCAGATGGGCGGGCGCGACCTCGCGCAATGGATCCGGCTGATGTATCCGGGCATCAAGGTGATTTTCACCTCGGGCTACCCGAACCACGCGTTTGATGACTATGGTCTGCTTGACGAGCAGTCCGCATTCCTGGCGAAGCCGTTCGCCCCGAAGATGCTCGCCGTGCGCGTGCGCGAGTTGCTCGACAAAAAATAACCGAAAAATCCAAAATGGTTTGCGGGGATGCGAGCGCCGCGTCTACTGTTTGGCGCGATGCGAATCGAAGTCACCGTACTGAACAAACTTGGGCTCCATGCGCGCCCCGCGTCGGAATTCGTGCGCGCGGCGCGGGCGTTCAAATCGACGGTGGTGATCAAAAAAAATGAGGAGACCTTTTCCGCGTGCAGCATCCTCGACGTGCTGAGCGCGAACCTCGATTGCGGTTCGACCTTCATCCTCGAGGCGGAAGGGCCGGATGCGGAATCGGCGCTGGAAAAACTGGCGAAGCTCATGGAGGATTTCAAAGTCCAGGAAGCGAACGAGTGAGATGACGAAGCTCGCAATCGTGGCCGGGAAAATTGTAGAGTCCGCTGTCCTCAGCGGAGGCGTTGGGCGTGGCCGGGAAGTTCGTAGCGGCGCGCAACTCCTGCGCTGGGGACAGCGCACGCTACAGCAATTCGTGCACGAGGTTTCGTCATTCTTTCACGCGCTTGTCTAAAAAAATGATTCGATAATCCCCCGCTTCCGATTTTAAATAGCATCCCCTGTGGATTACGTAGAAAAAGCGAAGCGGGTTTTTGAGATCGAGGAGGCGGAGTTGCGCAGCCTTCGCACGCGGCTGGGCCCGCAGTTCTCCGAGGCGGTGGAAATCATCCTGCAATGCGTGGCAAACAAGGGCAAGGTCGTGGTGATGGGCGTCGGCAAGTCCGGGCACATCGGCGAAAAAATCGCGGCGACGCTTACGAGCACCGGTTCTCCCGCGGTGGTGCTCAATTCGCTCAACGCGCTCCACGGCGACCTCGGCGTGGTGGCCGATGGCGACGTCGTGCTCACTTTGAGCTACAGCGGCGAGACCGACGAGGTGCTGAACATCCTCCCGGCCCTCTCGCGGTTCGACGTGAAAATCATTTCCATCTGCGGCAACGCGAATTCGACCCTCGCGAAAAACAGCCACGTGAACCTCGATGTGCGCGTGGAACAGGAAGCCTGCCCGCTCAATCTCGCCCCGACCTCGAGTTCGACCGCGATGCTCGTGCTCGGCGACGCGCTCGCCATGGTGCTGCTCGATGCGCGCGGATTCAACAAGGAGGATTTCGCGCGCTATCATCCGGGCGGCCGCCTCGGCCGCACGCTCCTGCTCAAGGTGAGCGACATCATGCGCAAAGGCGACCGCCTCGCCCTCGCGTCGCCCGATTCCCCGGTGCGCGCCGTCATTAGCGCAATGGCCAAACACCGCACCGGCTCCGCCATCATCACAAATGCCGACGGCAAATTGGCGGGCATTTTCACGTACGGCGATTTCGGCCGTTTGTTCGAAGGGACGCCCGATCTGCTGGAAAAACCGGTGGCCGATTACATGACGCGCAAGCCCATCACCATCGCGAGCGACAAACTCGCCGTGGAAGTGTTGCACATCATGGAAAAACACAGCATCGACGACCTCGTGGTGGTGGATGCCGCGAACGTGCCGGTCGGCATCGTCGATTCGCAGGACATGGCGAAATCCAAATTGATCTGAATTTTGAACCGCAAAAAGCGCGAAAGCCGCTAAGAAAGGCCCGTTTTTTCTTTTGCGTTCTTCGCGTCCCTTCGCGCGGTCTAGAAATTCACCCCGAACGTGATCCCCACGAACGGCGCGCCCGAGGAAGTGTATTTCTGGTCCGGCCCGTAGTGGATGAAATCGAATTCCCGCTGGATGTTGTAACCCGCGTCGAACGTGATGCTGAGCGGTTTCCATTTCTTGTAGGTCGCCTCCAGGCCCACCTGGTCGTAGGTGTATCGCACGATCGCCCCCTGGTAGGTCGTCGGCGTGCGCCCGCTGCTGTCGAGCCGGAAACCGCCGCCGTAGATTTGCGCCTTGAGCTGGAATTCCCAGTCGTCGTTCGGCGAATAAATCAGCGCCGGGCGCGGCATGATCGCCTGCAAGCGCCATTGGTCGTTGATCAGCCAGATCACCCCGCCGAACCCGCTTACCCCCGGCCAGATGAAATTGTCATACTCCACCCCCGCGATTCCGAACACCTTGTCCTTGTAAAGCTTCATCGAGGTGAACGCGTCCATCGGCACGTCGAAATTCCGCCCCGTCACGTTGTTTTCAAACGAAAACCCGGGGTGAAACTCCACCGCTACCGCGGGAAAATCCTGCTGCACGTATTCGTAAGCCACCGTCGCATTGAAATTCTGCAAGTGATCCGGCAGCGGCGCCATGGCGCCCGTGAAATCGTAACGCTGGTATTCCACCCCGAGGCGGATATCCCAATTTCCCGTGATCGTAAACCGGTGCGCATAGCTGAAATCCTCGTAGGTCGCGTCCTGCCTCCCGCGCGCGAGGATGCCGCTGATGTTGCTCATCCCCGTGTACATCGTCTGGATCGAAATGAGGTCATGCGAATTCGGCGTCGTTTGCTGGATCGCGGAATTCGTCCCGCTCGTGGTCGCCGGGGCCGCCGTCTCATTCCCCGCGAAACTGTTTGCCGAAAAAATGACCGCGGCGATGAATGCCGCCGCGCGGAGGAATTTTTTTAATGCCATGTGCGATGATTCCCTGAATTGTTTCCCTTGGGTTGTTAGGCGGTCTCCGCCGCAATAAAAAGCACAAAATAAAAAAACCATCGGATCCCGGGTTTCTTCGTAATCGCATTTGAAGAATACCCCGCGCGTGTGCAATGCTCTTTCCATGAACCGCGCAGAAACCCTCGACCTTTATTTCCCCGACGCCCGCGCCCGCCTCATCGACCTCGCCGCGTTCCTCGACCGCGTCGAGCGCTCACCCGGCGCCGACGACTTCCGCCTCGCCGCATTCCGCGCCGCCCTCGCCGTGCTCAGCTCCGCCGAATCCGATAAGGCGAAGCGCGTCCTCCTCGCCTTCAGCGACCCCACCACCGATCCCATCCCCTCCGCCCCCGGCAAATCCGCCTGCGGTGCCTGGCCGGGAAAATAATCCGCCCCCTCCCAAAAAAATGCGCTACATCGAACCCCACGCACACATGGTGAGCCGCATCACCGACGACTACGTCCGCATGGTCACCAGCGGCTGCGCCGCCGTCTGCGAGCCCGCGTTCTGGGCCGGCTTCGACCGGAGCAGCGCCCACGGCTTTTACGATTACTTCTGCCAACTCACCGAGCACGAACCGCGGCGCGCCGCGAAATTCGGCCTCCCGCATTTCACCTGGCTCTGCATCAACCCCAAGGAAGCCGAGGACATGGCCCTCGCAGACGAAGTCCTCGCCCTCATCCCGCAATTCCTCGACCGCCCCAACGTCCTCGGCATCGGCGAAATCGGCCTCAACAAAAACACCCGGAACGAACTCGCCATCCTCGAAAAACACATCGCCCTCGCCGAGCGCCACGACCAGCTCATCCTCGTCCACACCCCGCACCTCGAGGATAAATTCAAGGGCACCAAGCTCATCGTTGACGCCCTGAAATCCCACCCCCGCATCGACCCCGCCCGCGTCATCATCGACCATGTCGAGGAGCACACCGTCCGCACCGTACTCGACGCCGGATTCTGGGCCGGCATCACCTTGTATCCCGAGAGCAAATGCACCCCCGCCCGCGCCATCGACATCATCGAGACCAGCGGCGACAACCAGATATGGCTCAACTGCGCCTGCGACTGGGGCAATAGCGACCCGCTCGCCGTCCCGAAAACCGCCCTCGAAATGAAAAAGCGCGGACACAGCCTCGAAGCCATCGATCATTTGATCTACGGCAACCCGCTCCGCTTTTTAAGCCAGTCCCCGAAATTCAAAATCTGAGCGCGTTCAACGTCTCAATAATCAAAATCCCGCGAGTTGCGTTTCGTGGCGAAATCCGGATCGCCGCTCTTGCCAAACGAACTGCGCCCGGTGAAAAAGCGATTTGCGCGCGGCTGGGTGAGAGCGAGGCACCACACCGCCGCCCAAAACAAGCGCCAGATGCAATTCCCGATCACAAGCGGATCGTGTATGAACCCATAGACCGCCACGACCACGGTAGCGGGAAATATCCCCCACAAATAAACGAGCCTCGCCCAATTCGCACCCGTTAGCATAAAGCCCGAGCAGGTCGCAAAAAATACCACCTCCATCAGCCCCAACACTTCCAGCCCTGGGTCCGGCCTCACATTTGCGCGTTGCGGCCCAAATGCCATCAGCGCGAGCAGCGCCAAAAGCAATCCGCTCACGATCAAATTCATCACGCACAAAAACGTGATGTACCCCGGACGCGGATATTTATAACTCCAGCGAGCCATGACGCCGGGCATCCTGCGCGCCCGCGCCCGGTTTTCCAATCTTAAATCTAAAATCCCCCCTCAGTCCCCATGCGGCTTCGACGCCGCCTTCACCACATCCTCCGGCGGCTCCATCCCCTCCGCCTCGTAAAACTTCAGCGCGCATTCCGGGCAGATACCGTGGCTGAACGACGCCTCAGACCGCGCCGAGACATACCGCTCGATCGCGTTCCAATACCCCCCGTCGTCGCGAATCCGCTTGCACCCCGCGCAGATCGGCAGCAGCCCGCTCAACGTCTTCACCTCATCCAGCGCGTGGTGCAATTCCTCGTTCAGCGACGACAGCTTTCGCGCGTGCGCCGATGCCCGCTGCGCCAGGTACACCGCCAGCCCCATCAGCACCGCCAGCGGAATCCCCGCCAGCAGCACCAGCTCCGGCAGCGCCGAATCCATCTTCCCCAGCAGCGCCGGCGACGGCCACATGCCCACCGTCCACGTCACCCCCCGCAAATCCAACCGCGAGGTGTAAACCCATTCCGGCCTTGCCGGTTTCGTGGTCGACCCGCGCTGGTACATCTCTCCCCCGTCCGAAATATGGATCGAATACCCCGGCACCACCGTATCCGGGAAATACCTGTCAAACATCGGCTGCGCCTTGAACACTCCCGCGATCCACCCGTCGAAATGCTCCTTCGTGAAAATCGGGATATACATGATGAACCCCTGCCCGCCGCGGAAAAGCTCCACTGCCTGCGTCATCGTCGGTTGCCGCGTCACCATCGCCGTCTCCTGCGCCACGCGGCGGCGTTCCTCCTTCCACATGTCCTGCCCGATCTTCGCCTCGTTTCCCGCCCGCGGCTCGATCCACTGCACCAGGTGCTCCGCATCGATCCATTCGATCGCCTGGAAATCCGGAAAATCGCTCACGTAATTCTTCGCGTCATCCTCCCATGCCGCCTGCGACGGCCTTCCCGCGAACTCCCACCGCTGCGCCATCCGACGCAGCGATTTCATCCGCGACTCCAGCTTCAAATTCATCGAAGTCACCAGCCCATCCCCGCCCGTCTTCACCGCTTGAGTGATTTCCTGGTCCTGCCGCGTCTCCAACGCCTGGTAAAAAATCACCGCCCCAGCCAGCACCCCCATCCCCACCGGCACCGGCAGCCAGGGCGGCGCAGGGGCGCCCCGCCGGCGCCCGTCGTACCAAGCCATCGCAAACACACCCGCCCCCAAAACCATCACGCACGCCGCCGTGTGCGGCGCCATCCGCGAGAACTCGCCCCAGCCATAAGTCCCCGGCAGTTCGACCGCATACCCCAGCAGCGCCACCCCGCACACCGTCATCACCACCGACCCTGCCGACCCCGTCAGCATCTGCCTCCACCTCGCCGGCATCCCGCTCCCCGTCAACAGCAGCGTCAACCCGATTAAAAACAAACAACTCGCGGAGGCCGGCGACATCCTTCCCGGCTGCGAAGTCTGCGTAAATATATACGCGTGGAAAAAAAGCTGATCGATCCGCAGGTCCATCCCCGTCAGGCATTCGCAGAGCGTCAACCCCGTCAGCACCGTCACCGCCCACCCCAGCGCCAGCGCCAGCGTCCAGCGCGTCCAGTCCCGTTGGAACATCCAAAGACCCGCCCCCGCCAGCATCACGCAAAGCGCCGTATTGAACTGCATCGGCGCCAGCGACGGGCGCACCTGCACCAGCGTTTGGATATGAAAAATCCACCCAAGCATCACCGCCATCCCCATTGCCGCGCACACCCCGCCCGCCCAAGCCGCCGAACGCGGCTTCTTCGCCTTGGTAATGACAATGACGTAATTACCCTCCTTTTTTACCTGTGATGCCATGCTTGAAGTATAAGTCCTTCTAAATATAGGTCGCAATAACTGTGCCTAAGCGCGCAAAATTACAGTTAAATCGCTACGTCACTCGTAGTCCGCATCGCTACAGGACCGCGAAACGCTGTCATGGGGACAGGATGGCGCAGCGCCTTGCGCGCAGCGGGCATTTGCACCAAGCCTGCCAACGCCCCCGTCGACGACGCCACCCTCCTGATCGATTGGGCATCCGTTGCGCGCCGCATCCCCTCATGGAATGAATACAAACTGCGCGGCAAACACACCCTCTCCACTTTCACCCGCCGCTTCGGCCACCTTCACCTTTCCCGATTGCCTTGCCAAGCGCATGGCATCCCTCGGATTATTTCGCCCTCACGCCAGCGCCCCATTCGCCCGGATGTTCTGCCCGCTGATCCACCCCGATGCGTCGCTTGCCAGAAACGCCACCACGCCCGCGATATCTTCCGGCCTGCCCAGCCGCCCGAACGCCGATTGCGACGCGAAAAACTGGATCTGCTCCGGTGATTTCCCCGTGGTGAACAGCTCCGTATCCACCGGCCCGGGCGAGACCGCGTTCACCGTGATCCCGCGCACCCCCAGCTCCTTCGAAAGCGAGCGCGTGAGTTGCTCGACAGCTCCTTTCGTCGCGACGTACGCCCCGTAATTCTGCATCAGCCGCGCCGTGGTCGAGCTCGACAGGTTGATGATCCGTCCGCCGTCCGCGAGCCGCGTCGCCGCCTCCTTGCACGCGAAAAACACCCCCTTCACATTGATGCCGAAAATCCGGTCAAAATCCTCCTCCGTCGTCTCCGCCACCGGCTTCATGAACATGATCCCCGCGTTGTTCACCAGCACGTCCAGCTTCCCGAATCGTGCAATGACTTCGTCAAACAACCGTTTTACATCCGCGACCTGCGCCACATTCCCCTTCACCGCGAACGCCTCGCCTCCCGCGCCCTGGATCGCCGCCACCGTCTCCGCCGCGCCTTTTTCATCGCTCGAGAAATTCACGGCCACCGCCGCCTCCTCCTCCGCGAGCCGGGTCGCAATCACTCTCCCGATCCCCCGCGAAGCCCCGGTCACCAACGCTACTTTGCCTTTCAAATTATTATTCATAAGTCTTTTTTAAACCGCGAAGAAAATCATCCTGAACCACATCGTGCGTTAAACAGCGACCGGTAGGGGCGATTGCCCTCAATCGCCCGCGCCACGCCAGGGATTTACGCGCGACACATTGTTCGATTAGCAAGCTCACCCTGCGGCTTGAGGGCAGCGTCACCCCTCCAGCAGCGTCCGCATATACTTCGGCTCGAAGTTCTC
>DASZPK010000483.1:0-4732 GCA_035550335.1 Chthoniobacteraceae bacterium
AGCCTTTGCGAACTGCATCATCTCCCTGTGTTTGCGGCGGGCCGCCGCAAACGGCACCCGGGCCGGGTGCGCTCCCCGGAAATGTTTGCGAAGCCAAACTCAAATTCGGCCACACCATTTTTAAACCGCTTCGAGCTTCCAAGTGCGCGTTCGATTAGTCTTCCTCTCCGTTCTCTCCGTTTCCTCCTGTAAAATCTTCTGTTACGGCGAGAGTTTCACCAGCACCGCCGAGGTCCCCGGCACCTTGATGTGCACCGTCCCGCCCACAGGCGCGGCGGGAAGCGGAGCCCAGGTTTCGACAAAGCTGCCGTTGTCGGCGATCCCCTGGCCGCCGAGGGTGACGTGGTCTTTTGAGTTCACGGCGGGGGCGGTGAGGACGATTTCTTTGCCGCTCGTGTAGCCGGGGCCGACTGTGAGGGTCACGTCGGCGCTGTTTGCGGGGGCAACAAGGTGATCCATATCTCCGCTGGTGGGGAAAACGTGCTCTTTGTTGATGAAGGTGATGTAGAGGCTCTTGTCATTCCCGAGGACGGCGTAGGTGACGAGGTTGATGCCGCTGCCGCCGTCGTTCATGGTGAAGGGGACGATGCTGCCTTTGGAGCCGAGGTTGAACATTTTGATGCCGTAGGCGATGGGGTGGGCGTTGTAGCCTTGCGGGGAGGAGACGAAGGAGGCGTAGCGGCATTCGGCGGTGCCCTGGCCGGCGGCGACCTGGTCGCCGTTGTGAAAGTTCACCCCCTGGCCGCCGTGCGCGGCGTACCAGTAGAGGTAATCGAGACCCCAGAGGGCGGAGGCGAAGGTGTCGCTGATGTCTTTCGCGCCGCCGTTGTAGAAGTTGTTGGCTTCCTCGAGACGCCACGGGGCGCCGTTCAGGCCGGGGACGAATTTATCGTAGTAGGTCTGGTATTTGGTGACAGGCCACTCTTTCGAGAGCATGAGGTCGATGCCTTTTTCGGGGACCTTCTGGTCGTTGCCCGCGCCGCCGGCGTATTGGTGCTGGGTGATGTAGACGATTTTGCCGGTCGGCATGAGCTCGCGGGCGAAGTCATGCGCGTAGGGCTTGGAGTTCGAGGTGAGGCTGGGACCGATGTATTTGGCGTTTGGCACGACGGCGTTGATGGCGTTGTAGAGGGGCATCCAGGCTCTTTTGTAGGACTCCCAATTGCCGAGGAAGAGGTCGGACTCGTTGCCGAGGGAGAAGGCGAGGAGGTTCGCGCCGTAATGATCGGCGATGTATTTGGCCTGCTCGGCGGTCTGCTGCGGGTTGCCGCCATTGCGGAGGCGGAAGCTGTAGATGACTTTCACGCCGGCGGCCTGGGCGAACTGGAAGAGGTGATCGATATCGGCCTGGGTGGGGATGGGGACTTTGAGGTTGTCGACCGTGTTGCCGCCGATGCGGAGATTTTTCAGGCCGAGGGTCTTGAACATCGCGATGAGCGCTGTGTTATCGGGGCGGAAGTAATAGATGCCGTCGCTGGCATTGGGTTCCTCGCGCTGGGTCTCGTAGCTGAGTCCGGCGTAGTCGTCGGGGATTTTGTAAGTGGGCTTGGAGGGATCGACGGTGACGGTCACAGGAACATCGGCGGCGAAGGCCGGGAGGGCGAGCGCGGCGACGAGGGAGGGAAGGAGGAGTTTTTTCATAAGGGGAGGGATGGGACGCGTTTGATGAAACACGACCGGGTGGAGTTTGGCAATGACGAAGCTCGAATGACGACGTTGCGCGCGGAAATTGTCGTCATCAAGACTTCGTGATTCGGGCTTCTTTCGTCATTCGTCATTCGAGCTTCGTCATTTCACCTGCGGCGTCAATCCGGGGTTGACCTCAAGCCTATAGCGCCTAGATTGACGCGGCGACCGAGCCACATTGCATTCGAAAATCGATATGTTAATGTGGCCCTGTCGGCAAAAACCGCTATGTCACAGTTCGATCAACGTCCACCGAAAGACAATAACAATCGTCCGCAGCGCAACGGCAACGGCGGCGGGAATGGCAATGACCCCAATTCCAACTGGCGCGGCATCGCGCTGATCGTGGTCGCCATTCTGCTGTTCGCGGGCTATTTTTTGATCCGGAACACGCCCTACAGCACCGGCAACAGCCTAGCGAAAAACCAGCAGTTCATGTCGTATCTCGACAAGGATGAGATCGACAAGGACAAGGGCGTGGACCTGAGCTACGAGGAGGGCGGCCAGGCGGGAATGTTCACGCTCACGGCCTACCTGAAACCGAACACCGTCGACAACCAGAGCCCGCAGCCGTCGCAGATCCACACGGTGGTGTACTCGATGTCGTCGGATGACGATTTGCACAAGGCGCTGGCGAAGAAGGAGATCATCCCGACCTATTCGAAGCAGAACAACACGATCAGCAATATCCTGATCAGTTTCCTGCCGATCGCGGTCTTTTTGCTGATCCTCTATTTCCTGTTCCGCCAGCAGATCCGCATGGCGGGCAAGGGGGCGATGAGCTTCGGAAAGAGCAAGGCGCGGATGCTTTCGCGCGAGAAAAACAAGATCACCTTCCGCGACGTGGCGGGTGTGGAGGAGGCGAAGGATGAGGTGCAGGAGCTCGTCGAGTTTTTGAAGGACCCGAAGAAATTCCAGAAGCTCGGCGGCCGCATTCCCAAGGGCGTGCTGATGGTCGGCCCCCCGGGCACGGGCAAGACACTGCTCGCGCGCGCCATCGCCGGCGAGGCGGATGTGCCGTTCTTCTCGATCAGCGGCTCGGATTTCGTGGAGATGTTCGTGGGCGTCGGCGCGAGCCGCGTGCGCGACATGTTCGAGCAGGGGAAGAAATCGGCCCCGTGCATTATTTTCATCGATGAAATCGACGCCGTGGGGCGCCACCGCGGCCACGGCCTCGGCGGCGGGCACGACGAGCGCGAGCAGACGCTGAACGCGTTGCTCGTGGAGATGGACGGTTTTGACACCCAGGAAGGCGTGATCATCATCGCGGCGACCAACCGCGCCGACGTGCTCGACCCGGCGCTGCTGCGCCCGGGGCGTTTCGACCGCCAGGTGGTGGTGAACCTGCCCGACGTGAAGGGCCGCGAGGAAATCCTGCGCGTGCACGCGAAAAAAGTGAAGCTCGCCGAGGGCGTGGACCTAGCCGTCATCGCGCGCGGCACGCCCGGTTTCTCCGGCGCGGAGCTGGCGAATTTGATCAACGAAGCCGCGCTGCTCGCCGCGCGCAAGGGGCTCAAGGGCATCGCCAACGCCCAGCTCGAGGAAGCGCGCGACAAGGTGCGCTGGGGCCGCGAACGCCGCAGCATGGCGATGAGCGAAAAGGAAAAGGCTTCCACCGCATGGCACGAGGCCGGCCACGCGATTGTGAACGTGCTGCTCGAGCACACCGATCCGCTGCACAAGGTGACGATCATCCCGCGCGGCAGGGCGCTGGGCGTGACGATGTTTTTGCCCGAGGGGGACCAGCACAGCATGCATCGCAAGGAAGCGATCGACCTCCTGGCAGTGACCGCGGGCGGCCGTATTGCCGAGGAGCTTTACACCGCCGATCTTTCCAGCGGCGCCGCGATGGACATCAAGCAGATGACCCGCCTGGCGCGCGTGATGGTGTGCGAATGGGGCATGTCGGAAAAATTAGGCATGGTTGAGTATGGGGGCCACGAGGACCAGGTTTTTCTTGGGCGCGATATCAACCGGTCGCGCGATTACAGCGAGGCGACCGCGCAGGAGATCGACCGGGAGGTGCGTACTTTGGTGGACGATGCTTACAACCGCGCGAGGGAACTGATCATGAAGAACCGCGACAAGGTGGAAGCGATCGCGAAGGCCCTGCTTGAATATGAGACGATCGACGGGGCGCAGACCCGCGAGATCATCGAGCACGGCCACATGCTGAACCCGCCGCCACCGCCTTCCTCCCCGCCCCCGGTGGAGCCTCCGCCGCTGCCGACGAAGGACATCGCGCCGGATTATCCGGGCGGCCTGACCCAGGCGCCGGCATAAGGCACGCAAACAGCGGTTGCGTGCGCGCGCATTGGCATTTATAAGGCGTTTTTTGCGGTGGCGCATTCATTTTGTTGACGCTGCATGGCGGCGTCATTAATTTGGCCGCTCTCAATTACACAAAATATCTATGACTAAAATCGGCATCAATGGCTTCGGACGCATCGGCAGGCTCGTTTTTCGCGCGCTGGTGGAACAGGGACTTCTCGGCAAGGAGATCGACGTGGTGGCGGTGAACGACCTCGTTCCCGCGGACAATCTCGCTTACCTCGTAAAATACGACTCGACGCAGGGCCGCTTCAAGGGCTCCGTGCACAGCGAAAAATCGAGCCCCTCGGTCGCGGAGGACGACACGCTGGTGGTGAATGGCCACAAGATCAAGTGCCTTGCGGTGAAGGAAGGCCCTGCGGCGCTGCCTTGGAAGGAACTCGGCGTGGAAATCGTGATTGAATCGACCGGGCTTTTCACGGAAGCGGAGAAGGCGAAGGGGCATATCACGGCCGGCGCGAAGAAGGTGATCATCTCGGCTCCCGCGAAAGGCGAGGACATCACGGTCGTCATTGGCGTGAACCATGAGAAAATCGACGTCGCGAAGCACCACATCATTTCGAACGCGAGCTGCACGACGAACTGTCTCGCGCCCATCGTGCACGTGCTGTTGAAGGAAGGCATCGGCATCGAGGAAGGGCTCATGACCACGATCCACAGCTATACCGCCACGCAGAAGACCGTGGACGGCCCGTCAAAGAAGGATTGGAAGGGC
>DASZPK010000484.1:0-2353 GCA_035550335.1 Chthoniobacteraceae bacterium
TACATGGACAGGCGCGGATGGAAGGCGGAGAATTTTCTGGTTTCCTCGTTCGACCATGGGGAGCTTGCGAAACTCAAGGGGAGGGGAATCCGCCTTGGCCCGCTCTTTTCCGAGCAGGCTGATTACGCAGCCGTGGCCGGGTCACTTGGTGCTTACTCCATCAACATGGCCTCGCGGCTGTTGGATGAAAGCGTGGTGGCTGCAGCGCATGTGGCGGGTTTGAAAACGTTTGTTTATACAGTGAACGAATCTCCGGAGATCGAACAGATGCGCGCCATTGGCGTGGACGGGATTTTTACCGACCGTCCCGATCGCATGGAGAAGAAAAACAAACCCATCCAGGTAGCCAATCCGCCCGCGCGTCCGCTCATGCTCTTCGACGGCGATTGCGGCTTCTGCCGCTACTGGGTCGAACGGTGGCGGCATGTCACCGGCGACCGCGTGGATTACGAAACCTCGCAGGAAGCGGGCGCGGAGTATCCTGAAATCCCTCCGGGGGAGTTTCAGCGAGCCGTGCAATTCGTCGAGACGGATGGGCGTGTGACCGGCGGCGCGGATGCGGTGTTCCGGGCGCTGGAGTATGCGCCGCGCAAGAGCGCGCTGTTGGGGTTCCTTGCTTTGCCGGTATTTCGCCCATTGGCGCGGATTGCGTATCGCATCATCGCGAGCAACCGCACATTTTTCTCTTTCCTCACACGCGTGTTTTTCGACCGGCGATAGATGGCGCTTTACCGCAGCGCCTCGATCTCCGCGCGGATGTCCTCAAGGGTGACATCGTCGGACAAGAACGCCTCCCCGATGCGCCGCGCGAGCACGAAACGGATTTTGCCTTGTGAAAATTTCTTGTCGGTCTTCAGCGCGGCGATGATCGATTCGGTGGAAATGTCGGGCGGCAATTTCACGGGCAGGTGAAATTGCCCGAGGCCTGCGATGATCTGCTTTTGGTCGTGCGCGGAGAGGCCGGCTTTTTTCACGGAGAGGGAAGTGGCGGCGACGATGCCGAGACTGATCGCCTCACCGTGCAGGTAGCGGCCATAGCCGGCGGCGGCTTCGATGCCGTGCCCGATTGTGTGGCCGAAATTCAGCAGCGCCCGCTCGCCCGTGGTCTCGTGCTCGTCCGCGGAGACGATTTGCGCCTTGATGGCGACGTTGCGCGCGATAAGGCGCGTCATTTCCCCGGCGCCCGCCGTGGCGATGTCCTCGAAAAGTTGCGCGTCGCGGATGATCGCGTGCTTGATGATTTCGGCAAATCCTTCGTTGAACTCGCGCGCGGGGAGCGTATTGAGCGTCTCCACATCGGCGAGCACGAAGCGGGGCTGGTGGAAACTGCCGATCAAATTCTTGCCGCCGGCGGCGTTCACGCCGGTCTTGCCGCCCACGGCGCTGTCAACCTGCGAGATGATGGTTGTGGGGATTTGCACATACGGGATGCCGCGGTAATAAATCGCCGCGACGAATCCCCCGAGGTCGCCCACCACGCCGCCGCCGAGGGCCACCACGCACGCCTTGCGGTCCAGGCCGGCGGCGATCATTTCGTCACACGCCTTTTCGGCCTGCGCGAGCGACTTCGATTTTTCACCGGCGGGGACGGTTACGAGCACGGGTTTGAAGCCCGCTGCCGCGAGGCTTTTCAGCACGCGTTCGGCATAAAGCGGGCCGACATTGCTGTCGGTGATCACCGCGCAGGAGGAGCCGGGGTGCGCGGCGCGCAGTTTTTCGCCGAGCGAATCGAGCAGTCCGGGCCCGATGAGGACCGGGTACGAACGCTCGCCAAGATTCACATTCACGGTTTCGGAAATGGGGAGGCTCATGGTTCGGTCAGGTTACAAGCGCGGCGGTCGCAATCTCCACATCTTTTTGCAAAAAGATCATGGCATCACGGACTTCGCTTTCGCCTCGATCAAGGCGATGACAGTTTTCCCGTCCTTGTGCGACGAGAGGTTCACGGTTTCAAACAAAGTTTCACGCCGCATCCAGGTCATTTGGCGTTTGGCGTATTGGCGGGTCGCGAGCTGGATTGCATCGATGCATTCGCGTTTGGTGATTTTACCGTCCAGCAAGGCGCGGATTTCCTTGAAGCCGATCGCTTGCGTGACCGTCTCGCTCACGGCTCCAATAGCGCGCACTTCCTCGACCACGCCTCCGCGGAAGATTTCCTCGACGCGGCGGTTGATGCGGGCGTTCAATTCCTCACGGTCGCGGGTGAGGATGAAACCGGCGACCGGCTTCGGCGCGGCTTCCCATTCCTTGCGGAGTGACGAAAACGGCTTGCCCGTGAGCACGCAGACCTCGATCGCGCGCACGAGACGGCGCTTGTTGTTCCGGTCGATTTTTTTCGCGCCTTCGGGGTCGA
>DASZPK010000485.1:0-3165 GCA_035550335.1 Chthoniobacteraceae bacterium
GGGGCCTCGTAGATGTCGGGCGTCCGGTCGAGGGGAAAAGGCCCCTTTTTCTTGAGCATCGTGTAGGAGAGGGGCGAGTAATTTTTCGTCGAGAACCCGTGGCCGCTGGCGATCTCGCGCGCGATCTGGGCCTGGTCCATCCCCTTGGCTTCGCTGATGCCGGCGAAATGCCAGAATACGAACCACGCACCCCCGCCGATGAAAAGCACGATTATGACGGCAAGCACGAGCCATTTCGCAAGCCGGCCTTGCTCGATGGAGTGGATGAAATCTTGCAGGTTCATTCAGGTTCGCGGGTTTTCGGTTGGGGATTCGCTTCGGGATTCGGGGATGGTTTCAGCTCGCGCAATCTACGATGGAGCGTACGTCGGCTGATGCCCAGCTTTTTTGCAGCCGCGGTCACGTTGCCGCCGGTCGTTTCCAGCGCGCGAATCATTAGCTCGTGATTGCGTTCGTGTAAATTGAAATGTCCGCCGGGGGAGGGGAGCCTGTCGCCAGTCGTCTCCTTGCGGGCCTGGCGCAGCGATTCCGGCAGGTCGCGCAGCGTGATTTTCGGTCCCCGGGCCATCACGATGCCATGCTCAAGAGCGGTGCGCAGCTCGCGCACGTTGCCCGGCCAATCGTAGGCGGTGATGACGGCCATCGCCTCGGAGGAGAGCTCTTTTGCGGGGCGTTCGTTTTCCTTCGCGAGCTGCTTGAGGAAGGCGTCGACGAGCAGCGGGATATCCTCGCGGCGGTCGCGCAATGGCGGGAGCGTGATCTGCACCACCTTGAGGCGGTAGTAGAGGTCCTCGCGGAATTTTCCCGCGGCCACGAGCGCCTCGAGGTTTTTGTTCGTGGCGGTCACGAGGCGCACATCGGCGGAGAGGGTCTGGCTGCCGCCCACGCGCTCGAACGTGCGTTCGCCGAGGAGGCGGAGGAGTTTTACCTGGGTGTTGGCGTCGATCTCGCCGATTTCGTCGAGGAAAAGCGTGCCGCCGTTTGCCTGCTCGAAGCGGCCGATGCGTTTGTCCACCGCGCCGGTGAATGCGCCGCGCTCGTGGCCGAAGAGTTCGCTCTCCAGGAGCGTGGGCGTGAGCGCCGCGCAATGCACGGCGACGAATTTCGCCTTGTTGCGGTTGCTGAGGTTGTGGATCGCATGGGCGACGAGTTCCTTGCCCGTGCCGCTCTCGCCTTCGATGAGCACGGTCGCGCGCGAAGGGGCGACCTGCCTGATCGTGTCGAAAATTTCAAGCATCGCCGGCGATTCGCCGATGAGATTTTCCAGCCCGAAGCGTTTCTCGACCTGCTGCTTGAGCTCGACGTTCTCCTTTTCGAGGTCGCGATTTTTCAGCGCGCGGTTGATGAGGATTTCGAGCTTGTCGATGTTGATCGGCTTGGTGACGAAGTCGTAAGCGCCGTGCTTCATCGCCTCGACCGCGGTGTCCACCGAGCCGAAGGCGGTCATCATGATGCAGATGGGCGGGTGGGGCATCTGCAGAATCTGGTCGATGAGCTTCATCCCATCCTCGCCGCCGCCGAGGCGGAGGTCGGTGACCACGAGATCGATCACGTCGCCATGGAGCACGGCGAGGGCTTCCTGGATATTTCCGGCGATGTAGACCTCGAATTGGTCCTCGAGCGAAGTGCGCAGGCCTTCGCGGGTGTGTTTTTCGTCGTCGACGATGAGGATGGTCGGGCGCATATCAAAACAGCGGCGTTTGCAACCGGTAGGGTCGGGCCTCCGGGCCGACCGTCGCGCGAAAATTGCGTCCAGTCTCAAGGCGTCGGGCTGCCCGGAGGTCAGCCCCTACCGGTCGATGGCGGCGGTTTTGGGAATGATTTTCGAAGTGCATGCTGGTTTGCGCGCCTAATATTAGCTTTGTGGCGGAACATTCAAACCCGAACTGCTTCCGCCCTCCAACATCCGGATGCGCTGGTCCCGGAACGGCAGCCGGATCGTGAACGTGAGCCCCTGGCCCTCGTCGTTGATCAGCCCGATTTCGCCGCCGTGCTCGCGGATGATCCGGCGCACGATCAGCAGGCCAAGGCCGGAGCCGCCTTTTTTCGTCGTGAAATAGGGGTCGAAAATCTTCGCCATCTTGTCGGCGGGGATGCCGCCGCCCGTATCGGTGAAATTAATAAACACGTGGCTGTCGTCCATGTCGGTCTTGATTTTCAGGATGCCGCCGGTTTGCATCGCCTGGAAGCTGTTGCGTATGACGTTGTAAAACACCTGCTTGAGCTGGTTGCGGTCGACCTCCATCATCGGCAGGTCGGGGCGCAGTTCCTCCTCGACGATGATGCTGCGGTCGTGGATTTCCGCCTCGAGGAAGGAGACGGATTCGCGCAGGAGGGTGTTGATGTTTTCGGGGCGCAGCTCAAGTGCGGAGGGGCGGATGGCGTGGAGGAACTGGTTCACGATGTAGTGCAGGCGCTGGATTTCCTCCTTCGCGACGCCGATGGATTTGCGCATGTCGGCGCGGAATTCCTCCGGCAGCTTGCGCGCCTTGCGCTCCATGAGCTGGAGGTGGATGTCGAGGGAGTTGAGCGGGTTGCCGATTTCGTGCGCGACGCCGGCGGCGAGGAGCGTGAGCGCGGAGAGGCGCTCGGATTCGATGGTCTCCGCCGTGGAGCGCCGGCTCTCGGTGATGTCGCGCAGAATGATCGCGTATCCCGCCAGTTCCTGTTTCGCTACCCTCGATTTTTTCCCCGCGGGCTTTTCCACATTGAGCGGGACGACGTAAAAATTGATGAAGCGGTTTTGCGGGTAAAAGACCTCCATGTCACGGCTCACGACTTTTTCCGATTCCGCGAGCGCCGCCCAATCGAGGCCGCGGATGCGGTCGGAGAGGAGTTTGCCAATGCAATCCTGCATCTGGAGCCCGAAGAAATCGCACGCGGCCTGGTTGAGATAGCTGATGCGGCCTTTGCCGTCGGTCACGATCACGCCCTCGTGGATCGCGTTGAAAATCGTCTCGAGAAAACCCTTTTCGCGCGCGAGCTGGAGCAGGTAATTCTGCACCTCCTCCGGCCCCACGCGGCCGATGCGCTCGATGAATTTGTCAAGGAAGCCGGAATTCATGAGTGAAGAATGGCTCTTGGCGACGACCTTTCATTAACACCGGGCTTCAGCCCGGTGATTTCAAAAACGCGTGAGCAACCAGCCGTTTCAACGGCTTCCTC
>DASZPK010000486.1:0-2873 GCA_035550335.1 Chthoniobacteraceae bacterium
GCGTGGCATCCATGCAAAAGACCGATACCATGTAGGCCCCGCCGCTGAAAATCAGCGCCATCACGTAGCAGAACGTTGGCGGATTATTCGAGGCCGAGAGATGGGCGGCCGTTTCCAGCGCCCGGTAAACCCCCGCCATGATGAGCGAGGGCAACGGCGATTTATCGGAATAATAGTGGTCGCGGATGAAAAGCTTGTCGAGGGTGCCCTCTTTTTGCAACAGCGGATCGTCCGCGGGATAAGCCTGGTCGCCATGGCGGGTGAGGATGTTGGGCGTCCTCACGAACACCGATTCGTCGATGCTCCACGTGCCGTAATCCGCCAGCGACTCCACCGTGGCGAGCCGGCTGCCGTCATTCCAGGCGCCCGCGTAGGGCCGCGCGCTGATGAGCGCGATGAAGAGGGTGCCAATGAGCAATGAGAGCAGGTGGATTTTTTTATGCACGTCGGGCGACATCTTTCTCCGCATCTTAATGAAGCGTGCGCTTCTGTCCAGATGGCTTCCATCCATTTCCGCAGGCGAACCCCAAAAGCCCGGGAGTGGTATTTGCCGGGCTAATCGCGCGAAACGTTTGACATTATATTTCATAATGTTAAACAACGTATTGACTTTTTTGCTGACTTTGAGGATAATTGTGGCAAGTCGAAACAGGAGGCTATATGTGGAACGATGCAAATGGCGGCGATAATCCCGGGCCTGCTTTTCCCGGGCGGTTTGAGTCCTGCCGCGCCAGGGCTTTGACTTTCACCAAGGATTTTGCCGAATGCAGAAGCACCCCTCCCAAGACGTGCATGTACCGGCTGGCCTATGGGATGCATTGCTATTGCTACCACCCGAATCGCGGGGAAATCATCAAGCAGTCCCAGGCCTCCTGAGCCCCGGGAGTCCGCGTTTACTTCTTCGCGCCGGAGATCTGGTCCTTGATGTGCTGCAAACGAAGTTTGATAACGTATAACAGCGCTTCCTTGATGATCGAACCGGACATCTTCGATTTCCCCGCCACGCGGTCCACGAAGGTGATCGGGATTTCCTTGATGCGCAGCTTGTTCAGATAGGTGCGGTAGGCTGTTTCGATCATGAAACCGTAGCCGGTGAGCTTGATCGAGTTGAAATCGAGCTTCTCCAGCGCCTCGCGCCGGTAGCCTCGGTAGCCGGTGGTGTTGTCCTTGGTCGGCACGCCGAGCAGGACACGGGCGGTGAGGTTGCCCATGCGGCTCAACATGCGGCGCGAGAGCTTCCAGTCGGGCGTCGAGCCGCCGGGGATGTAGCGTGAACCGATCACGAGGTCGGCATCCGCGAGCGCCTCCACGATTTTCGGAAGCACAGTCGGGTCGTGTGAAAAATCGGCGTCCATGCAAATGATTGCCTCGTAGCCCTTCGCGAGCACGCGGCGGTAACCGTCGATGTACGCGACGCCGAGCCCCTGCTTGCCGGGACGCCGCAGCACTGTGATGTGCGGGTCCGTCTTGCTGATCTCATCGACAAGGTCGGCGGTGCCGTCGGGCGAGTTGTCGTCGATGACCATGATGTCGCCGTCGGGCAAATTTTTGCGCACGGCATCCAGCAACGGCTTGATGTTGTCGCGCTCGTTGTAAGTGGGAATGAGGACAATGGTTTTTATGGCGTGAGGTCGGTTCGGGGGCTGCTATTTCAGTAATTCAATTTGTAGGTCTTGCGCAATGATTCTTGCAAGGGATACATGTAATTTTCGCGGGTGACCTGGCCGCCCGTCTCGCGGTCCACCGTCGCCGTTTCCTTGAAAAGGCGGGTGACATACCACGCGTGGAAGACGCCGCCGGCGACCGTCGGCACACGCGGATGGCCGACCGCGAATTGCGCGCAGAATTCCAGCGGGCACATGATGATCTCATACCCCTCCTCGAGCACGCGGATCGTCGCCTCCTCGCCGGTGTCCGTGGCATGGCCGCGCACCTTGCGCAGGATGATGAGCTTGTCGAGGTCCGACTTGAGGAAGGTCATGAAATGCGGATGAATGTACCACCCGTGCGGGTTTCCCTCGTGCTTGTCGCGGAAAACCGCGCCCGCGAGCCGGTGACGGTCATCGAGCCTGTCGACCGTGAGCGCGAGCCAGTCGGGTTGCATCGGGTGCGCGTCGGAATCGAGCAATGCGATCGCCTCGTATTTTGCCTTTTTCACGCCGTACTCGGCGGCCTCGCCATGGTCATGCCGGCGCCCCCACTGGCGTTTTTTGATGAGCACCACGTCGGGTTGCTGCTTGAGCCATTCCACCGTGCCGTCCTTGCTCCCCCTGTCCACCACGATGATTTCATATTGCCGCTGCCCGACGAACTCCCGCACTTTCTCGACAAGCAGGCGCACGAAGAAATACCCGCCGTTCGTAACTGTGATGACACTGACTGGCCGCAACATGGTGAAAAAACAAAAACGCTCTCAGTTTTGCCGTGCTCTGGAAAGAAAAAATACGGGGCGATGTACCCGCCGCTCAGGGCAGCATGGCCGTGACGATCGCGTTGTTCAACATGTGCAGTAACATCGAGGGACGCACCGAATCTGTTTTGAGCTTCAGCCAGCCGAACGCCAGCCCGATGCCGAAGAGCGGGAGAAAATGCGTCAAACTATAATGCATGCCGGCAAAAATAGCGGCGGTGATCACGACCACCGTTTTCCCCCCGAGGCGCTTGCGGAGGGCATCGAAGAGATAACCGCGCACGCCAATTTCCTCCTCGATGGGAGCGGCCACCGCGACGACCAGGCAGGTTATCCACGCCGAGGCGCGCTTCGATTTGGCGATGAGGTAGACGGTCGATTGCGGCGGCGGCTCGCCGTGCGTCACCGCGGTATAAATCACCCCGTAGCAAAAGCCAAAGGCGACGTAACCCACGCCTGCGAT
>DASZPK010000487.1:0-1598 GCA_035550335.1 Chthoniobacteraceae bacterium
AATACGGCCTCGACAAGCCGGCGCTCCGCATCACGTTCAGTTCCTACGCCTCCGAAAACACCGCCGAGACCTCCGCCGGCGAGGATACCATTCTTTCCGTCGCATTCGGCAAGACGGAGGGAGACGTGGTTTACGTCCGCCTCGAGAGCGAGCCCTACGTTGTGGCGATCCCGCGCGTGTTCCCCGACGGCCAGACGATCTTCGACGCCATCTCCTCCGATCCCGTTTATTGGGAGGACCTCACGATTTACAAATTCAAGCCCGACGACATCGTCACGCTCAACATCACGCGCGAAGGCCAGACCATTTCGCTCGAACGCCCCGCTGGCGGCGGCCCGTGGAAATTGAAGCAGGGCCTCGGCGCGTTCAACCAATCCACGCTCCAGTCCCTCGTGAACACGCTCGCCACGCTCAACGCCTTCCGATCCCTCGGCACATCCACGAGCGGCCTTGGCTTTGACAAACCCGCGCTCATGATCGCCTTCACCACCGCCGCCGGCCAGACGGGCAAACTCACCATCGGCGCGCGCGATGCGGAAGAAGGCGCGTGGACTGCGGAAGCCGAAGGCCGCGCCGGCGCGTTCCTCGTGAGCGGGCCCGACTACGAAGGTCTCAGCACGGTCCTCACCGCGCCCGCCGAGCCGGCCACATCTCCCACCGTATCGCCAGTGCCGCCGAACGTCGCGCCCTAGGTTTGCCTTTCCGAATTTCTCGTTCCGCAACTCCATTGCCCGCTGGCGGCGCGCCGTTTCCAGCAATGGAATTGCAAAGACAAGTGCGTGACGAAATGGAGTTTCGTCACGAGGAAGCGGCGCCGCCAAACGCCGCGCCTTAATTCGCCTTCCTGCCCGTGTAGAGAGACACCACGCCGCAGGTGAGCGGTTCGCAAACCGCCTCGCAAAATCCGTTCGCGTTCATCAGCGACACCATTTCGCTCCCACGCGGGAATTTCTCGATGGAGTCCGCCATGTAATCGTACGCGGATTTCTCCCGTGTCACCCATCCCGCGACACGCGGCAAAATGCGATGCAAGTAAACGCGATACACCGCGCCGAGCGCCCGGTTTTCCGGGATCGAAAAATCGAGCACGAGCGCATGGCCGCCGGTTTTCAACACCCGGCTCATCTCGCGCAGCGCCCCCGGCCACGACTCCATGTTGCGCAACCCGAACGCAATTGTCACCGCGTCGAACGTCCCATCTTCAAACGGCAGCCGCATTCCATCCGCCACCACGAGGCGCACAAGTCCCTTCGCCTTCGCCTGCTTGAGCATCGGCAGGCAAAAATCCGCGCCGATGATTTCCGCCCCCGGGCACGCCTTGGCAAGCGCAAGCGCCAGGTCCCCGCTCCCCGTCGCGAGATCGAGGATGCGCGCTGGTTTCCAATCGCGCACGATACGCGCCGCCCGCGCGCGCCACAAAAAATCCATCCCGCCGCTAAGCAGGTGGTTCGCGAAATCGTAGCGCGTCGCGATCGAACTGAACAGGTTCCTGACGAATTGCGGCTCTTGCAAGCCAGCGATTGGACATCACCCCGCGATGCCAATCAAGCCCGCAGACGCGCGGCCTGTATCGCGCTTTATTTCTGCAAATTATAAAC
>DASZPK010000488.1:0-3562 GCA_035550335.1 Chthoniobacteraceae bacterium
ACAGGCGGAGGGGCTTCAGGCGGAAGGGGAGGTGGCGGATGAAAGCAGGCCGATTCCATTTGATGCGGCGCTCCGCCCGGAATTCCGGGTTCACGCTGCTGGAGTTGCTGGTTGCCTCGGTGGCCGCGGCCATTTTGCTGGCGGCGCTTTACGGGGTTTACGTGGGGGCGATCAAGATGCGCGACCGCGCGGCGGCCAGGAGCAAGGCGACGACGTTGCAGGAACGGGCGACGAGCATCATTCGCAATGACCTTGAGAATGGGTTGATCTCGGGCGGCGTGTTTGCTTCAACGCTCGCGGGGGACAGCGAGGGGTCGGACGGGAACGGCGACTCGGGTTTCCCGGGCTATTTGAAGTTCACGGCGACGGTCGGCAAGGACATCCTCTCGACGAGCGGAACGCAGGAGATGTACGGCGATGTGGCGCAAGTGGAATATTACGTGGTGCGCGATACGAACGCGGGCGGCGGGGTGACTTCGGGAAATTTGATGCGGGTGGTGACGCGCGATTTGCTCGACAGCAGTTCGACGGTGGTTCACCAGCAGCAGATTTTGACGGGGGTACAGTCGTTCCAGGTATCATTTTACGACGGGTCGCAGTGGCAGACGAGCTGGCAAATCACGGGGACGAATGGGCCCAATTCGAACGGGACAGGCAGCACGCCGTCGACTTCAGCGTCGACGACTTCTTCCTCGACGAGCTCCGGGACCTCGGGGAGCGGGACGGCCACGACGCTGCCGGAAGCGGTGATGATCGACATCCAGCAGGCGCCGGAACCGGGCGCGACGCAACTGCCGCCGCCGATCGAGATCGTCGTGCCGTGGACGACCACGCCGTTTTTGTCGGGAACGAATTACAGCATCGGGAGTGACACATCAGGCTCCGGGACGACGGGGCAATGACGATGAACCACAAAATTCCAACGCCGAAAAAATACCATCAGTCCGAGCGCGGGTCGATTTTCCCCATCGTGCTGGTGATTTGCATCGGGCTGGTGAGCGTGGCGCTTTATTTTGCGCACACGACGGAGCTGGCTTACCGCGGGGCTTCGTCGGACGTGGCGGCGCGGCAGTCGCAGCATGCGATCGACGGGGCGGCGCAGTATGTCGAATACCTCATGCTCAATTCGGGAACCATCACCTCGGGGTCGTCTTCCTCGACGTCGAGTTCGGGATCTTCCTCCGCCAGCTCGGTGATCGGGACGGGGACCACGCCGCTGATGTATGTGCTGCCCGATCCCTCGTCTTACAACGGGGAGGCGGTGAAGGTGGGGGATGCGACGTTCTGGCTGATCGGCGACGCGCAGAATATGCCGGTGGGGGCGGGCAACGGGATGGGCGGGAGCAGTGGCGGCACCGGGTCGCTCACGACAGCATCGGGAGGGCCGGGGAGCAATCTCCCTTCGTTCGGGCTGGTGGATGAGGCTTCAAAGATCAACATCAACACGGCGAGCGCGACGATGCTGGAAAATATCCCCAACATGACCACCTCGCTCGCGCAGGCGATCGTGGCGTGGCGCAAGACAGCGAGTTCGGGGACTTCCTCGAGCGCTTCGTCGGCCTCGTCATCCGCGAACTCGACGAATGGCACGAACAAGGGGGGGCCGTTTGAGTCGATCTTCGAGCTGGCGCAGGTGGCGCAACTGGACGGGGATGATCCGTCGATCCTCTATGGAAACGACACGAATTTGAACCACGTGCTCGACCCGAGCGAATCGGGGAGCTCGACGCAATACAACCCGGGGATTTACGAATATGTGACGGTGTTCAGCCGCGAGCCGAACATCATCCCGGGGACGACTTTTTCGCGGATCAATATCACGACCGGCTCGGCGGCGGTGAGTTCGGGGTCATCGTCGGGCAGCTCGGGCGGATCGGGCGGCGGGCGCGGCGGGAGCAGCAGCAGCGGTTCTTCTTCGGGGACGCCGACGACGCTGACGACGTTGTTAACCACAGTGCTGGGGCAGAACCGCGCGGTGGAGGTCGCGTTGAACGTGAGCAGTTCCAACAAGGGGGCGCAGCCAAAGAGCGTGCTGGAGTTTTATATGCGTGGTAAATTGACTGCGGATGAGCTGGACGAGCTCACCCCTTATTTGACGATGAGCACGGGGCATTACAAATCGGGCTTGATCAATGTGAACACCGCGAGCGAGACGGTGCTGGAATGCATCCCGGGGATTTCGCAGCAGGTCGCCTCGCAGATCGTGAGCACGCGGCAGCAGCAATCGACGCCCTATACGAACCTCGCGTGGGTGGCGCCGCTCTTCGGCACCTCCGCCTCGGGGAGCGCGGCGGCGTTCCAAGCGGGGCCGTATCTCACCACGGAGAGTTTCCAGGTATCGGCGGACGTGGCGGCGGTGGGGCAGGGGGGGCTGGGCTACCGGCGGACGCTCTTTGTCATCGACGCGAGCAACGGCGCGCCGCAGATTGTGTACCGGCACGACATGACCCCGCTGGGATGGGCGCTGGGGCCCAATGAACTGCAAGCCATCGGGTCCGGCAGCGGAGCGAATACGACCAATCCATGACGATGAATGTGAATTTGCAAGAGTTGAAAAAACGCATCCTGCGCGAGGCCGCACTGGCGATCACGCTGGAGTCGGACAGGCTTTCCGTGGCGCTCGTTTCCGAGGAGAAAGGGGAGCGGGATTTGTTCTCGCTGCCGATCGGCTCGGATGCGGTGGCGGCCGACCCGGAGAAGGCGGGGAAGGAACTCGCGGCGGCGCTTTCGTCGGCCGGGGTGCGGCAGAAGAAATGCGTGGTGTGCCTGCCGCCCGGCTGGGCGATGACGGCCTCGACGGAGCTGCCGGAGATCGCGGAGGAGGATTTGCGGAGCTTTTTGGAATTGCGCGCGGAGCGGGAATTGCCCGTGGGTGCCGAGGAGGTGCGGATCGGGCACAGTCCCTATTTGCTGCCGGACGGCAAACGGCGCACGACCCTCGCGGCGGTGCCGAATCGCCGGATGGAGGCCGTGGAAAAAATGCTGGCAGCGGCGGGATGCCGGGCGGTGTCGGTGTCGCTGGCGCTGGACGAATGCCTCGCGGAGCCGAAGCCGTCGCTCCACTTTCTGGCGAACGGGACGCACACGAGCGTGATCGTGACGGCGGGGGGCGGCGTGGTTTCCATGCGCTCGCTCGCGAGCCCGGGACCGACGGGCGAGAACGCATTCGACCCGGCGACATTTTACCGCGAGGTGCGCATCACGCTGGGGCGCCTGCCCGAAGTGATCCGGCAGCAGGTGCGCGAGGCGCATTTCGGCGGGTCGCCCGCATCGGCAAAACGGTTGTGTGACGCGACGAGCGACCGGCTTTTGCAACTCGGCATCGAGAGCCGCGGGTGCGGCGAGGTGAACGGCGCGACCGTCAACGGCGTGGATGCGCACGGGCGCGCGGCGGTGAAGGCGGCGCAATGTTTTTTGAGGAAGCAGCCGGTGGCTTTCGAGTTCGTGGTGCCGGAGGTGAAGCAATGGGAGGTGGCGCTGAAGCGGCTGGACTTGAAGAAGCGCAAGCGGATGCTGCAGATCGCCGCGGCGGTGATCGCGCTGCCGCTGCTGGTGATCATCG
>DASZPK010000489.1:0-2637 GCA_035550335.1 Chthoniobacteraceae bacterium
GCCATGCCGAGGTGCGGCTCCCGGCGATCATCAGCGACAACATGGTGCTCCAGCAAAAATCGAAGGCGACCATCTGGGGCGACGCCGACCCGAATGAAAAAGTGACCGTCAAGATCGCCGGCGCAACGCAAAGCGTCACCGCGGGCGTGGATGGCCACTGGGCGATGAAGCTGTCGCCGCTGAAACCGGGCGGGCCCTATGAAATGACGATCACCGGCCGGAACAAGATCACCATCGAAAACGTGATGGTCGGCGAGGTGTGGGTGTGCGCGGGGCAATCGAACATGGCCTGGCCGCTGCGTAGCGCGAAGGACGCGCAAAGCGAAATCGCCGCGGCGCAATACCCGAAGATCCGCGTCTTCACCCTCGCGAACAATGCCTCCCCAACGCGCCAGGCGTATTGCGACGGAAAATGGATCGTGTGCGATCCCTCGAAGGCGGGCGATTTTTCGGCGGTGGCCTATTTTTTCGGGCGCGAGATTTTCGATTCACAGAAAATCCCCGTGGGGTTGATTGTGAGCGCGTCGACGGGGCCCAGCAAGGCGGAGGACTGGATTCCCGCGGACGGCCTCGATCTCGATCCCGACCTGCGGACGCTCGCCGCCGGCAAGAGCGGCGACGCGGAGATGGAGAAGGAGGAATACAAGCGGCGTTATGCCGGGTGGGTCGAGGCGTCCGCGAAGGCCAAGGAGGACAACCAGCCCGCCCCGCCCGAGCCCCAGGCCCCGGGCGATGACGCGAAGGCGCCGTCGTATTCAACATTGTTTAACGGCATGATTTCCCCCATCCTCCCCTGCTCCATTCGCGGCGTGGCCTGGTACCAGGGGGAGGCGAACACGGGGAACCCGCAGCTTTACCGCAAGCTCTTCCCCGTGCTGATCCGGAGCTGGCGGCAGTCGTGGGGCCAGGGCGATTTCCCGTTTCTGTTCGTGCAATTGCCGGGATTCCGGCTCAAGCAGACGCTGCCGGGCAACAGCGAGTGGGCCGAGCTGCGGGAGGCGCAGGCCATGGCGCTCAAACTGCCCAAGACAGGAATGGCGGTGACCATCGACATCGGCGAGGACAACATCCACCCCGCCGACAAGCAGGATGTCGGACGCCGCCTCGCCTTGCTCGCGCGGGCGGATGTTTACGGCGACGATAACGCCGCGTCCGGGCCGGTCTTTTCGTCGTCGAAGGCCGAGGGCAATCACATCGTCATCGACTTTAAACAATTGGATGGGGGCCTCGTCGCGAAGGACGGACAGGCGCTCAAGGGCTTCGCCATTGCGGGGGCCGACAAAAAATTTGTGTGGGCGGACGCGAAGATCGTGGGAGACACCGTTGTCGTCTCCTCCGACCAAGTCGCGACGCCGGTGGCCGTCCGCTACGCGTGGGGAGACAATCCCGATTGCAACCTCTTCGGCAAGGGCGGCCTGCCCGCCGCGCCGTTTCGCACCGACAATTGGTAAAAATAAAAGAGACGCAGCCCGTGGGACTGCGTCTCTTTCGTTAAGTCGAGTGGTGACCGAAGACTAGGGACCAAACGGCGACCAGAAACCGGCGTCGGCGACGTCCGAGAGGGCGGCGTAAGCGCTGGTGGGCACCTGGGTGATCGAGTCAACCGTAAACGGCCCGTAGGAATCCCCGAAGAGATCCGTGCCGGAGGAATACAACACCGTGCCGGTTTTGAGGTAGTTCTGAATGTCAGCGAACGTCGGGTTGAAGCCCGAGGTCTTCTGGGTTTCGATGGCGTATTGGTCCATCGCGCTATCAATGAGGCGCAGATCTTCCAGAATACGCGTGGCCTGCGAGCGCTTGCGCGCACGGAGGAAGTTCGGGACCGCAATCGCCGCCAGCAAGGCGATGATTGCCACAACGATCATGATTTCCACGAGGGTGAAGCCCCCACGGTTCTTATTGAGTTTTTGTAACATTTTTTGATTCCTGGTTAGTATTTTGATGAATTGCAGGTTTTATGCGTTAAGCATTGTATAAGTCTCATAAGCATCGCGTGTACCGGGGACTGCAACGGAAGCGGAATTCGGATTTCAAACGCTCGTTTTGGCGGTCAGAATCTCATTAGATAAATTAAATTATTGTGTATTACGTCGTATTGACACTTAAAGGCCTCACGCTTGAATTGTCAATTATGATATTTATAAATCTCATAATTGACATAATTTGGCACTAAAATTGAGAAAATGACTGGCGCAGATCCAAGGTTGAGAATGTCACCCGGACGCGCAGTTCACTTACAAGCGTTTGATGATTGCAAAAGACGCTGCATATTGGTTCGATTGCCCAGCGACGTGTTGTTTCGCTTCCAAATCATTGCGCCCGTAGCTCAGTTGGATAGAGCATCGGATTTCTAATCCGGCGGTCGGGTGTTCGAATCACCCCGGGCGCGCTGGGGATTTTGTACTTGCCCATGATTTAGCCGCCATGTAGCGTTTTTAGCTACTGCCGGTATCTCCGGCTGAGAACCACAAAACCAATCCTCCCATGAAAAAATCGATCATTGCCTTATTGTTTGCACTCGTGGCACTTGCCCTTACGGTGCCCGCGAATGCCGGAACCCCGACACCTACGCCCAAACCGAAGACGCCCAAGCGGACCCATACGGTGATCCAAACCGTGGACGCCAATTCCATCACC